>NZ_AJKQ01000008.1:0-291747 GCF_000257455.1 Streptococcus oralis SK610 | reverse complement strand
CCGTAGTAGAACTTCCTGTCGTTGAAAATCCAGAACAACAAGATATTACAGAAGAAAGAACTGCTAAAACTCTTCCAAATACGGGTTCTGAGGAGACATCTCACTTGACAGCTGGTCTATTGGCTGCTTTATCAGGTATGGGATTGATTTCTCTAGCTCAAAGAAAGAAATCTGAGGAAGAATAATTAGTAGCGAAAATCATCTAGTAAGTTGTTTTAGATACTTGATTGAAATGATTACATTCATCGCTATCTAAGAAGATGTCAGTCTAACAGAAAGAGAGAACCAATTGGTTCTCTCTTTTTGGTAATTGGTTTGAAAATCGTTTAATTATTTTGCATCAATTGTTCACTATCCTGCTAAAGTGGTATAATAAAGTTATACGAGGAGGCTAGACTTTGATTTATATAATTGGTTTTACTTGTTTTTTACTTTTGATGTTACTGTTTTCTCGTCTCATTCAGCAATCAAAGAACCCTTCGGGCTTTCTAGGAAAACGAATGATGAAATTGTGGAATAGAGCCTATCTCCCCATGTTTGTATGGGCAATTCGTCATCTGGATAGGACATTTTACCCTGCAATCTTAGATGTAGGAGTTGGGAATGGCCGTTCAACCATCCAACTGAAAGAAACTTTTCCGCAAAGTACTATAACTGGAATTGATATTTCAGATGTAGCAATAGCTCAAGCCAAACAGATAGAGATAACTAATATAAATTTTGAACGAAGAGACGTTAGGGATACAGGCTTTTCTGATGAAAGTTTTGATTTAATCACAGCTTTTCAAACTCATTTTCATTGGCAGGATCTAGAGGCTTCTTTTATGGAACTTCGAAGAATACTCAAATCAGACGGGATGCTCTTACTGGCTTGTGAATATAACAAGTTGTCTTACTTTTTACCAGAGGTCCAAAGCGAAGAAGCATTTAGACGATTCTTGTTGTTAATAGGGTTTGAGCTTATAACTAGTCAAAGAAAGGGAGCGTGGATCCTTTATAAAATTGTTAAACATTAATGGAGGTACAGTCATGAAACAATTATTTTTATGTTCATACTTTGCTGGAGTCAAAAAGCTTTTTAGCGATTATGCAAAGGAAAAGAATCTAGAAAATAAGGTTTTATTTATTCCTACCGCTGGGAACAAAGAGGATTATACTGCCTATATCGATGAGGCTCAGCAAACATTCAAAGATTTAGGATTTGAGATAGAGGTTCTAGATATTGCTTCTTGTGATCGAGAAACTGCACAGGCAAAGATTTTCCAAAGCAAAATTCTTTATATCTCTGGCGGGAATACCTTTTATTTATTGCAAGAATTAAAGAAAAAGCAACTCCTATCTCTTATCAAAGAACAAATAAGAGATGGGCTGATCTATGTGGGAGAATCAGCAGGGGCTATCATTACCGCCAAGGATATTGACTACAATAAGCTCATGGACGACAAGACGGTAGCGAAAGAGTTATCGGATACAACGGGATTGGATGAAGTGGATTTTTACATCCTTCCACATTATAGTGAGGAGCCTTTTACTGATAGTAGCAAGAAGACCTTTGAAACCTATAAAAATCAGCTCGACTTAATGCGAATGAACAATTCACAAGCTGTTATTGTAAATGATAAAGAAATAAAAGTTGTTTCTGAACAGGATTAAAATAATTTTTTTCGCTATTATGACATCTATTCTAATACGTTGTTCCTTTTAAAAAGAAAAGGGAAGATAATATAAGTTTATGTCAGTTTTCCCTTGACAAATATTCATTTTGCGTGTAAAATGGAATAGATCTTGAACTTGAAGGGAGTGAAAAAAATGTCTAAAACAGTAGTACGTAAGAATGAATCTCTTGACGATGCACTTCGTCGTTTCAAACGTGCGGTTACTAAAGCTGGTACTCTTCAAGAAACACGCAAACGTGAATTCTATGAAAAACCTTCTGTAAAACGTAAACGTAAATCAGAAGCAGCTCGTAAACGTAAAAAATTCTAATTTGAAATGAAAGGCTAGACTTGTCTAGTCTTTTTTTGCACAATGTTTAGAGGAATAAATTGTTATGAGAGAGTATATAAAAGAATATCAAAAGATGCGTGAAAATCACTTGGAAGATTGGGGTTATTGTGCTGATCCGATAGATTGGAAGGAATTTGAAGAGTCAAACCAAAGAATTTTTGAAAAGTATTTGACCGATTCAAAAGTATTGTCTGACAAGGTTTTAAGAGTAAAATTGTACAGTAGCTTATTGCTAGATGATATTAAATATTTTGCCTATTATGCGGCGTTTTTAGATGAGGATTATACACAGTTAAACAATGCGCTACGGCAAACAGGAAGAACCGAGTTGATGAGAGGTGGTTTGTTGGCAAGTGGAACCATTTACACAGATGGGATTTTGAAAGGCTTGTTTACCTCTTTTGCTTGTAACGATTTTTCAGTCATTCCATCATTCATCCCCAAAGATTTACCCTTGTTGAAAGGAACTTATTATCCAGAAAATGTGATTAATCTTTTATACGCTCTTTATTATCAAGATGAAGAAAGATTATCCGAGTCCCTCTTGCGTGCACAACAGTTTTTAGGGAAGAAAAAACGAACTGGTATAGAAGAATTTTCTGTTCGGTATTTTATAAGTTTGGCAAAAAAAGATGCAGTTGCATTAAGTGAGTCCTTACAAAACTTATGCCAGGCTTATCAGAGACGAGGCTTCCCCTATGAAAAGATTGATAAGTGCTTTGCAGATGAGATTCATGGTCTATATCGATTGGTACGATTGTTTGATCATTCCTTGTTTGAAGAAGTCAGCATGCCGTCTCATAAGACTTTTTTGAAGGACTTTGAAGAATGGCAGGTTCGAAATCAGTTTCCACAAGGTCAACAGTTCTATATCTATCCTCAAGATATGGCTGATGCAAACAGAATGTTAACAAAAGGTCTTCCAAGGATTTACTTTGAAAAGTCTGGAAGGGACTTGGTGATTGACGTTGACCAATTTGCAGTAGATTTGTCTCGGTTAATTTAAAAGAGTACGAAAAGACTTACTAGTCAAATATTTTCCCAAGCAACATCAAATAAATACTGTAAATCCTGCAAAAAAAGGAAACTTCCAACTACAATTTGATATAATAGTAAGGAGAACTCGATTGAAGGAGGAAATTATGTCGGTTTTAGTAAGAGATGTCATTGAAAAACTCAGACTAGATATTGTCTATGGTGAAGGCGAATTACTTGAAAAAGAAATCAATACTGCGGACATTATGAGACCTGGTCTTGAAATGACGGGCTATTTTGATTACTATACACCAGAACGGATTCAGCTGTTAGGGATGAAGGAGTGGTCCTATTTAGTTGCCATGCCTGCCCAGAACCGTTATCAAGTTTTGAAGAAAATGTTTCTACCTGAAACACCAGCGGTTATCGTGGCTCGTGGTCTGGTAGTTCCAGAGGAAATGTTGAGGGCTGCTAGAGAATGCAAGATTGCGATTTTAACCAGTCGAACAGCAACCAGTCGTTTATCTGGAGAACTCTCTAGCTATCTTGATTCCCGTTTGGCTAAACGTACCAGTGTGCATGGTGTCTTGATGGATATTTATGGCATGGGTGTCTTGATTCAAGGGGATAGTGGTATCGGTAAGAGCGAGACAGGTCTTGAGCTTGTGAAGCGTGGACACCGTCTAGTAGCAGACGATCGTGTAGATATTTATTCTAAGGATGAAATGACTCTTTGGGGCGAACCTGCTGAAATCTTGAAGCATTTACTTGAGATTCGTGGAGTTGGGATTATCGATATCATGAGTCTCTATGGTGCGAGTGCTGTAAAAGATTCTTCACAAGTTCAGTTAGCAGTTTATCTAGAAAATTACGATACGCATAAGACCTTTGACCGTCTAGGAAACAATGCCGAAGAACTCGAAGTTTCTGGTGTAACGATTCCGCGTATTCGCATCCCAGTAAAAACAGGACGAAATATCTCCGTTGTTATTGAGGCGGCTGCCATGAACTACCGTGCTAAAGAAATGGGCTTTGACGCGACACGTTTATTTGAAGAACGTTTGACAAATCTAATCGCTCAAAATGAGGTGAAACATGATTAATCCAGTCGTATTTGAAATTGGTCCCTTTGCTATTCGTTGGTATGCTTTGTGTATTGTAGCTGGTTTGGTTCTGGCAGTCTATCTTGCCATGAAAGAAGCTCCTAAAAAGAAAATCCTGTCAGATGATATTTTAGATTTTATTCTGATTGCTTTTCCAGTTGCAATTTTAGGTGCTAGACTATACTACGTACTCTTTCGTTTAGATTATTATCTGCAAAATTCAGGTGAAATCATCGCCATTTGGAATGGTGGTTTGGCCATTTATGGAGGCTTGATAGCGGGTGCTATTGTCCTTTATATCTTTGCAGATAGAAAGCTGATCAATACTTGGGATTTCTTAGATATTGCAGCACCGAGCGTCATGGTTGCCCAGAGTTTAGGACGCTGGGGGAACTTCTTTAACCAAGAAGCCTACGGTGCAGCGGTGGATAGTCTGGACTATTTACCGGGCTTTATCCGTGACCAGATGTACATTGATGGTAGCTACCGTCAGCCGACCTTCTTATATGAGTCGGTTTGGAATCTGATTGGATTTGCTTTGATTCTGATTTTTAGAAGAAAATTAAAGGGAATCAGACGTGGTCATATCACTGCTTTCTACTTGATTTGGTATGGCTTTGGTCGTATGATTATCGAAGGGATGCGAACAGACAGTCTCATGTTCTTTGGTCTGCGAGTTTCCCAATGGTTATCAGTTGTCCTTATCGGACTCGGTATTTTTATCATACTTTATCAAAATCGAAAGAAAGCCCCTTTCTATCATACAGAGGAGGAAAAATAAATGTTAGAAGTTGCATATATACTTGTTGCGATTGCTTTGATTGTCTGTTTAGTCTATTTGACAATCACGATTCAAAAAGCAGGTCGTATGATTGATGAGACGGAGAAAACCATCAAAACGTTGAGCTCAGATGTGGACGTTACCTTGCATCATACCAATGAATTGTTGGTAAAAGTTAATGTCTTGGTTGACGATATCAATGTTAAGGTTGCGACGATTGATCCACTCTTTACGGCGGTGGCTGACTTATCTGAGTCAGTATCTGATCTCAACCAACATGCACGTGTTTTAGGTAAAAAGGCTTCATCTGCTGGTTCAAAGACCATTAAAACAGGTGCAGGCTTGTCCGCTCTTCGTGTCGCAAGTAAATTTTTCAAAAAATAAAAAAGGAGAAATCTTATGGGAAAACTATCCTCTATCCTTTTAGGAACTGTATCAGGTGCAGCTTTGGCCTTGTTCTTAACCAGTGACAAGGGCAAGCAAGTTTGCAGTCAAGCTCAAGATTTTCTAGATGATTTGAGAGAAGATCCAGAATATGCCAAAGAGCAAGTCTGTGAGAAATTGACAGAAGTGAAAGAACAAGCAACGGACTTTGTGCTGAGAACAAAGGAACAAGTAGAATCTGGTGAAATTACTTTTGAAAGTGTCCTTGATCAAGCCAAAACATGTGCACGACAAGCGACAGAAGCATCAAAAGAAACCTTTAACAATCTCAAGGAGCAATGGCAAGAACAGTCAGCAACTCCCGATGTTGCTGAAGACCAAGAAGAAATCATCATCGATATTACTGAAGTATAAGGTATCACCATCTCTGGTTTTTGGAGATGGTGATTTTATCTGCAAGCCTGTCTTTGTGGTATAATAAATACTATGCAGAAAAAACCAACGTCAGCCTATGTGCATATTCCCTTTTGCACACAGATTTGTTATTATTGTGACTTTTCAAAAGTTTTTATCAAGAATCAACCAGTAGATAGTTATTTGGAGCATCTGCTAGAAGAGTTTCGTTCTTATGATATCCAAAAATTGCGAACCCTCTACATTGGAGGTGGGACACCAACAGCTTTGTCAGCTCCGCAATTAGAGCTGCTCTTGGATGGCTTGACTAAAAACTTGGACTTGTCAGTTTTGGAAGAGTTAACCATTGAGGCCAATCCAGGCGATTTGGACGCGGATAAGATTACGGTTTTGAAACAGTCGCCAGTCAATCGTGTTTCTTTAGGTGTGCAGACTTTTGATGACAAAATGCTGAAAAAAATTGGGCGCAGTCATTTGGAGAAGGATATTTATGAAAATATCGACCGTCTTAAATTGGCTGGTTTTGACAATATCTCCATCGACTTGATTTATGCATTGCCTGGTCAGACCATGGAACAAGTAAAGGACAATGTAGCTAAGGCTATCTCGCTTGATATTCCTCATATGAGTCTTTATAGCTTGATTTTGGAGAATCATACGGTCTTTATGAACCGTATGCGAAGAGGGAAATTGCCCTTGCCAAAGGAAGAGTTAGAAGCAGAAATGTTTGAGTACATCATCGCAGAGCTTGAGCGAGCTGGTTTTGAGCATTATGAGATTTCGAATTTCTCTAAGCCTAGATTTGAAAGTCGCCACAATCTCATGTACTGGGATAATGCCGAGTATTATGGTATCGGTGCGGGTGCTTCAGGTTATGTCAATGGGGTACGTTATAAAAACCACGGTCCTATCCGCCACTATCTCAATGCGGTAGAGGCAGGAAATGCTCGGATTACAGAAGAACACCTGAGTCAAAGGGAGCAGATGGAAGAAGAAATGTTCCTAGGCCTCCGCAAGAAATCTGGGGTTTCCATGGCGCGATTTGAGGAAAAATTCGAACGGTCCTTTGATGAACTATATGGAAAAATCATCAGAGACTTGGTTCAACAAGGACTCATGCAGATCGATGGTGATCGTGTCCGAATGACAAAGAGAGGTCTCTTTTTAGGAGACACTGTAGCAGAACGATTTATTTTGGAGTAGAACAATGGGCTTAACTTATCAAATGAAAATGAAAATTCCTTTTGATATGGCGGACATGAACGGTCATATCAAACTTCCAGATGTGATTTTGCTGTCCCTGCAAGTATCAGGTATGCAGTCGATTGAACTAGGAGTCAGTGACAAGGACGTATTGGAGAGTTACAATCTGGTCTGGATTATCACGGATTATGAAATTGAAGTGGTTCGCTTGCCTCGCTTTGCTGAAGAGATTACGATTGAAACAGAAGCATTGACTTACAATCGTCTTTTTTGCTACCGCCGTTTCACTATCTATGATGAAGCAGGTAAAGAAATCATTCGCATGGTAGCAACCTTTGTTCTCATGGACAGAGATAGTCGGAAAGTCCATGCTGTAGAACCGGAGATTGTTGCGCCTTACCAGTCTGAGTTTGATAAAAAACTCATCCGTGGGCCAAAGTATGCAAATCTAGAAGAACCAATCAGTAAAGACTACCATGTTCGTTTTTACGATTTGGATATGAATGGTCATGTTAATAATAGTAAATACCTAGACTGGATTTTTGAGGTCATGGGAGCAGATTTTCTAACCAAGTACATTCCAAAGAAAATCAATCTCAAGTATGTCAAAGAAGTGCGGCCGGGTGGCATGATTGCCTCATTTTATGAACTCAAGGGACTAGAAAGCAAGCATCAGATTATCAGTGATGGCGATATCAATGCTCAGGCAAAGATAGCTTGGCAAGAAATTGAAGGCAATTAGAAAGAGCGATATGACTTATAAAGGTTATTTAATTGATTTAGACGGAACCATTTACAAGGGGAAAGACCGAATTCCGGCAGGAGAGGTTTTTGTCCATGAGTTGCAAAAGCGAGAAATTCCTTATCTCTTTGTAACCAACAATACAACTCGTACTCCTGAGAGCGTTCAAGAGATGTTGGCTCAGAATTTTAATATCAACACGGCTCTATCGACTGTATACACAGCAACTTTGGCAACCATCGACTATATGAATGACTTGGGACTGGAAAAGACAGTCTATGTCATCGGTGAAGCGGGGCTCAAGGATGCCATTCAGGCGGCTGGTTATGTCGAAGACAAGCAAAATCCAGCCTATGTGGTAGTTGGACTGGACTGGCAAGTCGACTATGAAAAATTTGCCACAGCAACTCTAGCTATCCAAAAGGGTGCTCACTTTATCGGAACCAACCCTGACCTCAATATCCCGACGGAACGTGGTCTTTTGCCAGGTGCTGGTTCACTAATTACACTTCTTGAAGTAGCAACACGAGTGAAACCAGTTTATATCGGGAAACCAAATGCTATCATTATGGACAAGGCAGTTGAGCACTTGGGCTTGAAAAGAGAAGAATTGCTCATGGTTGGGGACAACTACCTGACAGATATCCGAGCAGGGATTGACAATGGTATTCCAACGCTCTTGGTGACGACAGGTTTTACCAAGGCAGAGGAAGTAGCGGACCTGCCAATTGCACCAACTCATGTCCTTTCGAGCCTTGCGGAGTGGGATTTTGATGAAAACTAAACTAACCTTTTGGGGAAGTATGCTCTTTCTCTTCTCCCTTTCTATTCTCTTAACCATTTATCTGGCTTGGATTTTCTATCCCATGGAGATTCAGTGGCTGAACTTAGAGAATCGAGTCTATCTAAAGCCAGAAACCATTCTTTATAACTTTCATATCTTGATGAATTACCTGGCCAATCCCTTTAGTCAGGTCTTAGAGATGCCAGATTTTCGTTCGTCAGCGGCTGGTCTACACCACTTTGCGGTGGTGAAGAATCTCTTCCACTTGGTTCAGCTAGTTGCCCTAGTGACACTTCCAAGTTTCTATTTCTTTGTTAGAAAGATTGTGAAAAAAGGCTTTTTAGCACTATATCGTAAAAGTATTCTGACTTTAGTACTATTGCCTCTGATCATTGGGCTTGTAGGAGTGTTGATTGGTTTTGAGCAATTCTTTACTCTTTTCCATCAGATTCTCTTTGTGGGAGACGATACCTGGCTTTTTGATCCAGCAAAGGATCGAGTTATTCTGATTTTACCAGAGACTTTCTTCCTCCATGCCTTTGTACTTTTCTTTGCCTTGTATGAAGGAATGTTTGGTTTCCTTCTTGCTAAAGCTTCAAGGAAAAAGTAGATAAAATTCTGTATTTTTAATAAAAAACGAGAGAAGTTACTCCACTCCCTATATATTGTTAGGTTATCCTAAAAATAAACTTGTAAAACAGGTAATTTTTACAGAAAAGAGTCTATTTTCTATGAAAAAATAGGCTTTTTTTCTAAAAATACCTAGTCAAGCGCTTTATTTTTTTGTATAATAGAAATAGCAAGTATAGATTAAAGAAGAGAAAAGCATGATTACACTATTTTTATCACCGAGTTGTACATCATGTCGTAAGGCAAAGGCTTGGTTAGAGACGCATAAAGTGCCCTTTCAAGAGCATAATATTATGACTAGTCCTTTAACAAGAAAAGAATTACAACATATTCTTTCCTTGACCGAAAATGGTACTGATGACATCATTTCAACTCGTTCAAAAATTTTTCAAAAATTAGATATTGATGTAGAGAGTATCTCGGTATCGGAGTTGCTTCAGTTGATTGAGCAATATCCTAGTCTTTTGCGTCGCCCAATTATTATAGATACCAAACGCATGCAGATCGGTTTTAATGAAGATGAGATTCGTGCTTTTCTCCCTCGTAGTTACCGTAAACAAGAATTGAAAGAAGCAACATTGAGAGCTGGTATAGGATAGATGAACAAACAGTATAGTTACCCACTAGATTTGTCGTGGAGCACTGAAGAACTTGCTTCAGTGCTTTCTTTTTTTAATGATGTTGAAGCTGCTTATGAAGATAAGGTAGAAGCAAAAAAACTGCTAGATTCTTATAGGGAATTTAAGTCTGTCGTTCCGAGCAAAAGTGAAGAAAAGCGCCTAGGTCGCGAATTTGAAACGGCTAGCGGTTACTCCTTCTATCATGCAGTTCAATTAGCAAAAGAAAAAAGAGAAGGGAAGATTTCTCTTGGAAACTAAATTTGAATTTGCCAAACAGATTGTGCAGGAAGCTGCTGCCTATATTTTGGCTCACATGAAAGAAGATTTACAGGTTGAGCGCAAGTCTTCCCCTACTGACTTGGTGACACGTTTGGACAAGGAGGTTCAGCAACTCTTGGTTGATCGGATCAGGTCCTCCTATCCTAAGGACTTGATTTGCGCGGAAGAGGGTTGTTTACGTGCTGCAGTCGGTCAAGGTTCCGTTTGGGTGATTGATCCCATTGACGGTACCAATAATTTTGTCGCCCAGCAGGAAGATTTTGCCGTTATGTTGGCTTATTTTGAGGATGGTGTGGGCAAATTTGGCATCATCTATGATGTCATGAAAGGCGATTGTTACCATGGTGGTGGTGCCTTTCCTCCTTGTCGTAATAATGATCCCTTACCGCCTTTTAAAAAGAAACCTCTTCAAGAATTTTTAGTTGCCGGTAACTCAAGTATGTTTGAAACCAATGAGTGGGGCTTGGGTGATTTGGGTCGAGCAGCGTTGGGAGTCCGTGTCTACGGTAGTGCGGCCATTAGTTTTTCCAAGGTTTTATCAGGTCGACTTCTGACTTACATTACCTACCTACAGCCATGGGACTACGCTGCGGCCAGTATCTTAGGGGAAAGTCTGGGTTATCGTCTTCTTACAGTATCAGGTGAGCCCGCTGATTTTAAAACGCGTCAGCCTGTCATGATGGTACCAATCGAGATGCAAGAAGAGATTCAGTCTTATATCTACGAAAGGAAAGAAAACTAAATGCAATTTCCAAAAGGATTTGTTGAAAAATATGAAGCGATACTAGAAGATGAGGCAAGAGATTTTCTTGCCTCTTTTAAACAGGAAGCAGTATCGGCTTTTCGGGTTAATCCCTTAAAAGAAAGTCAGTTGTCGTTTGCGGATGCTATTCCCCATACACCTTGGGGACACTATGGTAAGGTCTCAGGGAAGTCACCAGAGCACGTGACAGGTCTCGTTTATTCGCAAGAGCCTGCAGCCCAAATGGTGGCCCAGATAGCTCAGCCCCTTCCTGGCATGAAGGTCTTGGACTTGGCGGCAGCACCAGGTGGAAAATCCACTCAACTAGTAGCTTATCTGGCTAATCAAGGAGTCCTTGTTTCCAATGAAATTTCAAGCAAGCGGTCTAAGATTTTAGTGGAAAATATGGAGCGATTTGGAGCTACAAATGTTGTTGTAACCAATGAATCTGCTGATCGCTTGGCCAAGGTTTTTAAAGGTTATTTTGATGTGATTGTACTTGATGCCCCTTGCTCGGGTGAAGGGATGTTTCGTAAGCAGCCCGATGCCATGGATTATTGGAGTACCGATTATCCTAGCCAATGTGCTAGTCTCCAAAGAGAAATTTTAGAAGATGCAGTGACCATGCTTGCTGAAGGTGGCCGTTTGATCTATTCGACCTGTACTTGGGCACCTGAGGAAAATGAAGAAATCATCCACTGGTTGCTGGATACTTATGATTTTGAATTGCTTCCAGTCGAGCATGTGAACGGTATGGTAGCAGGAATTGATCTTCCTGAAACGGCGCGAATGTACCCTCACCATTTTAAGGGAGAAGGTCAGTTTGTTGCCCATTTGCAGTTTAAGGGAGAAAATCCAGCACCTAAATTCAAAGCCAGCAAGAGCAATCTCAGTCGTGAACAATTGGCTCTGTGGCAAGAATTTGCCCAAAAACACTTGCAGGTCAATCTAACTGGTATCATGCGGACTTTTGGAGATCAGCTCTATCTCTTGCCAGAGATACTACCTGATCTAGGGAAACTCAAAATTGCCCGAAATGGACTTCATCTGGGGACGTTTAAGAAGAAACGTTTTGAACCAAGCTTTGCTCTGGGATTAGCCTTGAAACCAAGCCAAGTAAAACAAAGGGTCGAAATCAATGATGAGGACTTTGTAAAATATGTGGCTGGTGAGACTGTTCAATTGTATGAGACTCGACCAAATGGCTGGTACCAAGTTGTGGTTCAAGGAAACGGATTAGGCTTTGCCAAGGTAACGGGAAATGTTTTGAAAAATTATTATCCAAAAGGGCTCAGATTCAGGTGAAAAAGCTAGTCAAAGAGCCTATTCTATGTTATAGTGGAAGTATGAGTTTTTTCTGATAGTCTTTTATTATTACTTATATTATACGATGGAATTGTCCGCTCCGAAGAATGTCTAGATAAAATAAAGCGGGACAATCATTGATGATTATTGGATGATCAGGACAAACGGAAGAAATCAGAACATTTATCATTATGTTCAAGGAGAATAACAGTGAAAAAAAGAAAAAAGCTCGTCATGTCTCTTGCAGCTCTTTTGGTGGCAGGTTCTCTAGCAGGATGTGCTAGCTGGATTGATCGTGGAGAATCTATGACAGCCGTTGGTTCAACAGCTCTTCAGCCTCTTGTCGAAGCGGCAGCAGATGAATTTGGTTCTAGAAACATCGGAAAAACAGTCAATGTTCAAGGCGGTGGATCGGGTACAGGACTATCTCAAGTCCAGTCTGGAGCAGTAGACATCGGGAACTCTGACGTTTTTGCAGAGGAAAAAGATGGAATCGATGCTTCAGCTCTAGTAGACCACAAGGTTGCAGTGGCTGGTCTTGCTGTGATTGTAAACAAGGAAGTGGATGTTGAAAATCTCACAACCGAGCAACTTCGCAAAATCTTTACAGGTGAAGTGACCAACTGGAAAGAAGTTGGGGGCAAAGACCTGGCCATTTCAATCATCAACCGAGCAGCAAGTTCTGGTTCACGAGCGACGTTTGATACGGTGGTTATGAATGGTCAATCTGCTATGCAGAGCCAAGAGCAGGATTCTAACGGGATGGTCAAGTCCATTGTATCCCAAACTCCTGGAGCCATTTCTTATCTGGCCTTTGCCTATGTAGATGATTCCGTGAAAAGTATGAAACTGAATGGGTATGAACCTACGTCTGAAAATGTAACGACCAACAACTGGCCTTTGTGGTCTTATGAACATATGTACACACTCGGTCAGCCAAATGAGTTAGCTGCTGAATTCCTGAATTTCGTCCTCTCAGATGAAGCACAAAATGGAATTGTTAAGGGCATGGGCTATATCTCTATCAATGAAATGAAAGTCCAAAAGGATGCTTCAGGTACCGTTACAGCAGTAGAAGGAGGTCAATAATGAATCAAGAAGAATTATCTAAAAAATTACTCTCTCCTTCAAAGAACTCTCGGCTTGAGAAGTTTGGTAAAGGATTGACCTTCACTTGCCTTTCTTTGATTGTCATCATTGTGGCCATGATTTTGATTTTTGTAGCCCAAAAAGGCTTATCGACCTTCTTTGTCAATGGGGTGAACATCTTTGATTTCCTCTTTGGACAAACTTGGAATCCTTCAGGGAAACAATTTGGTGCCCTTCCGATGATTTTGGGTTCCTTTATTGTGACGATTTTATCAGCCCTCATCGCAACTCCCTTTGCTATTGGTGCTGCAGTATTTATGACAGAAGTATCACCAAAGGGTGCAAAAATTTTGCAACCAGCCATTGAACTTCTCGTCGGTATTCCTTCAGTCGTCTATGGATTTATCGGTTTGCAAGTTGTGGTGCCTTTTGTTCGTAGTATCTTTGGTGGAACCGGTTTTGGGATCTTGTCAGGGATTTTCGTTCTTTTTGTCATGATCCTACCAACTGTAACCTTTATGACAACAGACAGCTTGCGTGCTGTTCCTCGTCATTACCGTGAAGCTAGTTTAGCTATGGGAGCCACTCGTTGGCAAACCATCTGGCGTGTGACCTTGAAAGCAGCACGTTCAGGTATTTTCACTGCAGTGGTCTTTGGGATGGCGCGTGCCTTCGGTGAAGCCCTTGCTATTCAGATGGTTGTCGGAAACTCAGCAGTTATCCCAACATCTCTAACAACACCAGCTGCGACCTTGACTTCTGTTTTGACTATGGGTATCGGAAATACCGTCATGGGAACGGTGGATAATAACGTTCTCTGGTCACTGGCCTTAGTCTTGCTCTTGATGAGTTTGGCCTTTAACAGTGTGATTAAATTGATTACGAAAGAAAGAGGAAAGAAAAACTATGCACGCTAAGAAATTAGATAAACTTGCAACAGCTGTCCTCTATACCATCGCGGGTATCATCGTGACCATTTTGGCATCTTTGATTCTCTATATCTTGGTGAGAGGGTTACCGCATATCTCTTGGTCCTTCTTGACTGGGAAATCCTCCTCTTATCAAGCAGGCGGGGGTATCGGGATTCAGCTCTACAATTCCTTCTTCCTTCTGGTCATTACCTTGATCATTTCTGTTCCGCTATCTATGGGAGCTGGTGTATTCCTCGCTGAGTATGCCAAAAAAGGGCCTGTGACCAATTTTATTCGTACCTGTATTGAGATTTTGTCTTCTCTACCATCAGTCGTTGTAGGTCTCTTTGGTTATTTGATCTTTGTAGTCCAGTTTGAGTATGGATTTTCAATCATTTCAGGTGCCTTGGCCTTGACGGTCTTTAACCTCCCTCAGATGACTCGAAATGTTGAGGACAGTTTAAAACACGTTCACCATACACAACGTGAGGCAGGCTTGGCTCTTGGGATTTCTCGTTGGGAGACAATTGTTCATGTTGTTATTCCAGAAGCCCTACCAGGTATCGTAACGGGTGTTGTCTTGGCCTCTGGCCGTATCTTTGGTGAGGCTGCCGCTCTTATCTATACGGCAGGACAATCAGCTCCCGCCCTTGACTGGTCTAACTGGAATATCCTCAGTGTTACCAGTCCTATCTCAATCTTCCGTCAAGCTGAAACCTTGGCTGTCCACATCTGGAAGGTCAACAGTGAAGGAACCATTCCTGATGCTACCATTGTATCTGCTGGTTCTGCTGCTGTGCTCCTCATCTTTATCTTGATTTTTAACTTTGGAGCACGCAAACTCGGAAGCTATTTACACAAAAAATTAACCGCTGCCTAAAGGAGAAGCCATGTCAAAATATAACTGGGATGAAAAGCATATCATCACCTTCCCTGAAGAAAAAGTGGCCCTCTCTACCAAGGATTTACATGTTTACTATGGTAAAAATGAATCCATCAAGGGCATCGATATGCAATTTGAAAAAAATAAAATAACAGCCTTGATTGGTCCTTCTGGATCAGGGAAATCTACTTATCTTCGCAGTCTCAATCGGATGAATGATACTATTGATATTGCCAAGGTCACAGGTCAAATCCTCTACCGAGGGATTGACGTCAACCGTCCAGAAATCAATGTCTATGAGATGCGCAAGCATATCGGGATGGTCTTCCAACGTCCAAATCCATTTGCCAAGTCTATTTACCGCAACATCACTTTTGCTCATGAACGTGCAGGTGTTAAGGACAAGAAAGTACTCGATGAAATTGTAGAAACCTCTCTAAGACAGGCTGCCCTTTGGGATCAGGTCAAAGACGACCTCCACAAATCAGCTTTGATGCTTTCTGGAGGTCAGCAACAACGTCTCTGTATCGCTCGCGCCATCTCTGTTAAGCCAGATATCCTCTTGATGGATGAACCGGCGTCAGCCTTGGATCCGATTGCGACAGCCCAGCTGGAAGAAACCATGTTGGAATTGAAGAAGGACTTTACCATCATCATCGTTACCCACAGTATGCAACAGGCTGCGCGTGCAAGTGACTACACAGGATTTTTCTACCTGGGTGATTTGATTGAGTATGATAAGACATCCAATATTTTCCAAAATGCTAAGTTACAGTCAACCAATGACTATGTAACAGGACACTTTGGTTAGAAAGGAAACGGTATGTCAGAAGCGATTTTACAGGTGTCAGACCTGTCCGTTTATTACAATAAAAAGAAGGCCTTGAATAGTGTTTCCCTTTCTTTCCAACCTAAGGAAATAACGGCCTTGATTGGTCCTTCTGGATCAGGAAAGTCCACCCTACTCAAAGCCATCAACCGCATGGGCGATCTAAATCCTGAGGTGACAACAACTGGATCAGTGGTCTATAATGGTCACAATATCTACAGTCCCCGTACTGATACGGTTGAATTGCGTAAGGAAATTGGTATGGTCTTTCAACAGCCCAATCCCTTCCCTATGTCTATCTACGAAAATGTTGTCTATGGGCTACGTATCAATGGGGTTAAGGATAAACATGTTTTGGATGAAGCAGTTGAAAAGGCCTTGCAACGCGCTTCTATCTGGGATGAAGTAAAGGATCGTTTGCATGATTCGGCCATTGGTCTCTCAGGTGGACAACAACAACGTGTTTGTGTTGCTCGTGTCTTAGCAACCAGTCCGAAAATTATCCTCTTAGATGAACCAACTTCAGCTTTGGATCCTATTTCTGCAGGTAAGATTGAGGAAACCTTGTATGGTCTGAAAGATAAGTACACCATGCTCTTGGTAACGCGTTCGATGCAACAGGCCTCACGTATCTCTGATAAAACAGGATTTTTCCTAGATGGGGATTTGATCGAGTTTAACGATACGAAGAAGATGTTCCTAGACCCACAAAACAAGGAAACAGAAGATTATATTACAGGAAAATTTGGATAAGGAGTTGAATGATGTTACGATCTCAATTTGAAGAAGATTTGGAGAAATTGCACAACCAGTTCTATGCTATGGGACAAGAAGTGCTCTCGCAGATCAATCGTACAGTGCGTGCCTTTGTTACGCATGACCGTGATTTGGCAAAAGAAGTCATCGAAGACGATGCAGAAGTAAATGAATACGAAGTGAAGTTGGAAAAGAAATCATTTGAAATGATTGCCCTTCAACAACCTGTTTCGCAAGATCTTCGTACCGTTTTGACCGTTCTCAAGGCAGTTTCTGACGTGGAACGCATGGGAGATCATGCAGTGTCTATAGCTGAGGCGACCATTCGTATGAAGGGGGAGCAACGTATCCCTTCTGTTGAAGAAGAAATCAAAAAGATGGGACGCGACGTGAAAAACTTTGTCGAAGCAGCTCTTGATCTCTATCTGAACGGTTCTGTGGATCAAGCCTACGAAGTGGCGGCTATGGATGAAAAAATCAACCATTACTTTGATAGCATCCGTGATTTGGCTACAGAAGAAATTAGGAAAAATCCTGAAGCTATCGTTACAGGCCGTGATTACTTCCAGGTCATTTCTTTCTTGGAACGTATCGGAGACTACGCAAAAAACATCTGTGAATGGGTTGTTTACTTTGAAACAGGTAAAATTGTCGAACTATAAGAAACGGTTTAAATATACAGAACAAAAGGCTGATTAGAATAAATCAGTCTTCTTTTTTGTGAAAAGAATTGTTTTACAATCAAAATCTCTAAAAGAGTTGACAACTATTTTTAAAAGAGTTATAATTATTCAGGAAAAACAGAAAGGTCGTTTATTTATGAAGTTTAAGAAATGGATATTAGTTGTGTGTAGCATGCTTGCCAGCATGGTTTTAGTAGCTTGTCAATCCAGTACGGATAGTTCTCAGTCTGCTGTGGATGCTATTAAACAAAAAGGAAAGCTAGTTGTTGCGACCAGCCCGGACTATGCACCGTTTGAATTCCAAGCCTTGGTAGATGGTAAAAACCAAGTGGTTGGAGCAGATATTGATATGGCTCAAGCGATTGCGGATGAACTTGGAGTTAAACTTGAAATCTCTAGTATGAGTTTTGACAATGTCTTGACCAGTCTTCAAACTGGAAAGGCTGACTTAGCCATAGCAGGAATTAGTGCCACAGATGAGAGAAAGGAAGTCTTTGACTTTTCTATCCCTTACTATGAAAATAAGATGAGCTTCTTGGTTAGAAAAGCCGATTTAGACAAGTACAAGGATCTTTCAAGCCTCGCAAGTGCGAATATCGCAGCTCAAAAGGGAACTGTTCCAGAAACCATGGTCAAGGAACAATTACCAAATGCCCAATTGACATCCTTGACCAATATGGGTGAAGCAGTCAATGAATTGCAGGCTGGAAAAGTGGATGCTGTTCATATGGATGAACCAGTGGCTCTTAGCTACGCTGGTAAAAACTCAGACCTTGCCGTTGCATCTGTTAATTTGACGATGAAAGATGGCGAAGCCAATGCCGTTGCCATCAAGAAGGATCAATCAGACTTGAAAGCAGTAGTCGATAAGGTTATCCAAAAACTGAAAGATGAAGGAACCTATCAAACTTATCTGGAAAAAGCTGCGAAACTAACAGAAGTTGAACAGTAAAAAAGAAAGCAGAGTTGGACTTTAATCCAATTCTGCTTTTATGTATTCTAATAGCTCTTCTAGATTTTCAAGAGGGACTTTGGCAAACTGATAAGGACAGGCGTCCAAATAAGCCTTCTCAAAAAAGTCTAGTTTGAGTGAGCTGTGTTTCAATCTGGCAATTTTAGGATAGTGTCTCAAATCAAGCAAAAGACCATCGTGTAGAGGATAGTGGGGCAAGGGACAGGTGTTTTTTTCAAGTACTTCCTTAATCTGAGCCTGATAGTTCTCTTGAAGGGTCAGTCTGGTCAGTCGATTTTTTTCAAATAACTGGCTATCGATGTAAAGAGAAAGAGCCTTTTGCATGATGAGATTGCTATCATAGTCCAAGATATTTTTGTAGGAAATAAAGGCCTCTTTTAGGGCATTTGGGAGAATGAGAGCGGTAAGACGAAGGGCTGGAAAGAGACTTGTTGAGAAGGACTTGATATAAATGACCCGATCTTCAGTATCCAGATAGTGGAAGGTTTGGCCCTTTCTAGGATCTAGGTCCCCTAAATAGTCATCCTCTACGATGTAAACACCATACTGGTTTGCTAGATCCAGAATAGCCCTCTTTTCCTGATCAGAATAGGAATGACCTAGGGGATAGTGGAAGCGAGGAATGGTATAGAAAAACTTGATTTTCCCAGATTTAAACTGTTCTTCCAGTTCTTCAAGGTCAATGCCATCGATTCGGCGTTCAATGGTCCTGTAGGCCAATTCCTGAGCGACCAAGAGGCGATTCATTCGGTGGTAAGTCGGCTGTTCAACCAAAATCTCTTCTCCCTTACTTGGGAAGTTGATCTGAGAAAGGATAAAGAGAGCTTGCTGGGTACCCGAAGTCAGAACCAGTTGGTCGGGTTTGCAGTAGAGGGCTTGGTCAAAGAGGAGTTGATGGACAGATTGTCTGAGTTCCTCAAGGCCTTCTTGGTTATCATAGTAGTTGAAGAGGTAGTTTTCTCGACCTATCAGGGTTTCATTGACGCAGAGTCGGAAGTCGTCATAGGCACTAGCATGCTCGTCAGTGACTTCGATTTCCAAGTCTTGGTGCTGTCCTTGTTCCAGAACATAGTAGCCACTTTGGGGTTTGGCATAGAGGTATTGTTCATGGCGTAATTCCAGTAGGGCTCGTTGGATAGTATCCTTGCTACAGTGGAAGTCTTGGCTCAATTGACGGATGGAGGGAAGCCGGCTACCTGTTGGGAATTTTCCTGATTCAATCCCTTTTTTGAGAAAGGAAACGACTGCTTGGTATTTACTTTCTTTCTTCATTCCAGACCTCCGTTGATTTTGTTACATTGTACCTTTTTTTTGCCTCCTTTGCAATGGGAAAAGCATTTCTCCCTTTCACAACTAGGAGCAAATGTGGTATACTTAGAAAGTATAGTGATTCATTGAACAGAAGATAAGAAAGAGAATGGATAGAAAAGTGCAGGAACCGGTTAAATTATTTCAATACAATACTCTAGGTGCCTTAATGGCAGGTCTCTATGGTGGAACTATGACAGTGGGAGAATTGCTGGAACATGGTGACCTCGGCTTGGGAACCCTTGATTCGATTGATGGGGAGTTGATTGTCCTTGATGGCAAGGCTTATCAAGCCAAGGGTTCTGGTCAAACGCCTGAAATCGTTGAAGTGGCAGCGGATGCTCTTATTCCCTATGCGGCAGTTGTTCCCCATCAGGCAGAAGTGATTTTCCGCCAGCGCTTTGAGATGACAGACAAGGAATTGGAAAAACGAATTGAGTCCTACTATGATGGGGAAAATCTTTTTCGCTCCATCAAGATTCATGGGGAATTTGCCCACATGCACGTACGGATGATTCCCAAATCCACACCTGATACCAAGTTTGCTGATGTAGCGACTCACCAACCTGAATATAGCCGTGAAAATGTATCGGGAACTATTGTTGGATTTTGGACACCGGAGATTTTCCATGGAGTGAGTGTTGCAGGCTACCATTTGCATTTTATCTCAGATGATTTGACCTTTGGTGGCCATGTGATGAACTTTGTTATCAAAGAAGGAATGATCGAGGTTGGAGCAGTCGACCAGTTGGACCAACGTTTTCCAGTCCAAGATCGCCAGTATTTATTTGCCAAATTTAACGTTGACGAGATGAAGAAAGATATTGATAAGTCAGAATAGGAGAAAAAGATGACAGTACATATTATCCTTACCATGATCGCTTTGGTTCTCATTCTAGTAAGTGGGACTTGGTATGCCAAAAAGCGGTTTAAAATCTCTCTTGCAGTGATGGGCTTGGGGGCAATCGCATTTTTTGTTTCTTCTCAAGTGTTAGAGAAGATGGTTCACCTTCTGATACTCCATCCGCAAAAAGATGGAACCATTCCGCTTATGCAGGAGCAGCCTTTCTTATACGTCCTTTATGGGATCGCTATGGCAGCCCTCTTTGAAGAGACGGCTCGTCTTATCTTTTTTAAATGGTTGGAGAAAAAGAGAAAGCTAGAAGATCGAGATGCTTTGGCTTATGGTTTGGGACATGGCGGCTTGGAGATGCTCTATCTCGGAATGGGAAGCTTGATCAGTCTTTTGATTCTCTTTTCACTCATCCAGTCTTCAAATACTGATGTAGCCAATCTTCTTCCAAAGTCTACACTTGAAACGGTTCAGTCTCTTTCTGTATGGCAGGTTTATTTACTAGGAGTTGAACGTGTGCTTGCCTTGGTTCTGCAAATTGGTCTCTCTATCTGGGTCTATCAAAGTGTCCGTCAAAAGAAATGGATCTACCTCCTTGCTGCCTATGGTTTGCATGCCTTGTTTGACTTGGCTCCAGCCTTATCTCATGTTGGATGGATTGCAAATCCGCTTCTAGTTGAGTTTATTCTTCTCGTAGAACTTTTAGTCTTTATCTGGCTGACAAAATCTACATTTTGGAAAAAATCATAAAAAGAGGGGTGACCTCTTTTTTTATGTAATGATAAAACAAGCTCTTTTTATGGTCGTCAAATGTCTCTAAAAATGGTATAATGGAATGAATTTTGAAAAAGGAAGAGTGACATGTCAGTAAAAGAAAAAATGCTTGAAATCTTAGAAGGAATCGATATTCGTTTTAAGGAACCCTTGAAGACCTATACCTATACAAAGGTAGGAGGTCGAGCAGATTACCTAGTTTTGCCACGCAATCGCTATGAGATGGCCCGTGTCGTTCAATTTGCCAATCAAGAGAATATTCCATGGATGGTGCTTGGGAATGCCAGCAATATCATCGTTCGTGAAGGTGGAATCCGTGGTTTTGTCATCTTGTGCGATAAGCTTAATAACGTTTCGGTTGATGGCTATACCATCGAAGCAGAAGCGGGTGCTAATTTGATCGAGACAACACGTATTGCCCTTCGTCATAGTTTGACTGGTTTTGAGTTTGCTTGTGGCATTCCAGGGAGCGTCGGCGGTGCAGTCTTTATGAATGCGGGTGCTTACGGAGGAGAGATTGCTCACATCTTGCAGTCTTGTCAAATTTTGACCAAGGAAGGGGAAATCGAGACCTTGTCAGTCAAGGACTTGGCTTTTGGTTACCGCCATTCAGCTATTCAGGATTCTGGGGCCATTGTCTTGTCAGCTAAATTTGCCCTAGCTCCAGGAAATCATCAGGTTATTAAGCAGGAAATGGATCGCTTGACTCACCTTCGCGAACTCAAACAACCTCTAGAATACCCATCTTGTGGTTCAGTCTTTAAGCGTCCAGTCGGGCATTTTGCAGGACAATTGATTTCAGAAGCTGGTTTGAAGGGCTACCGTATCGGTGGTGTCGAAGTCTCAGAAAAACATGCAGGCTTTATGATTAATGTAGCCGATGGGACTGCAAGAGATTATGAAGACTTAATTGAGTCTGTCATTGAAAAAGTTAAAGAACATTCAGGTGTTACCTTAGAGCGAGAAGTTCGTATCTTGGGTGAACACGAATAACATTATTTTTACATAGCATTCAAAGATTGGGATTTTATCGCTAAATGAGGTTTAGGTCAATTTATTTCCTACGCTTGTGTCTAGCATTCTAACAAGGTCCCAATCTGTTAATTTACGAAGAAGAAGGAATTTAGAGGAATTGAAAAAACCAATTATTGAATTCAAAAACGTCTCTAAAGTTTTTGAAGACAGCAATACCAAGGTTCTTAAAGACATTAACTTTGAGTTGGAAGAAGGGAAGTTCTACACTCTTTTAGGCGCATCTGGTTCAGGAAAATCAACCATACTGAACATCATTGCAGGTTTACTGGATGCGACGACAGGGGATATTTTACTGGATGGGGTGCGGATCAATGACATCCCAACTAATAAACGAGATGTCCATACCGTCTTCCAATCCTATGCCTTGTTTCCACATATGAATGTGTTTGAAAATGTTGCCTTTCCACTCCGCTTGCGTAAAGTCGACAAGAAAGAAATCGAACAACGTGTAGCGGAAGTTCTCAAGATGGTTCAGTTGGAAGGTTATGAAAAACGTTCCATCCGTAAACTCTCTGGAGGACAACGTCAGCGTGTGGCTATTGCCCGTGCCATTATCAACCAGCCCCGTGTGGTCTTGCTGGACGAGCCTTTATCAGCGCTGGACTTGAAATTGCGAACAGACATGCAGTACGAACTGCGTGAATTGCAACAACGATTGGGAATTACCTTTGTCTTTGTCACTCACGATCAGGAAGAAGCTCTTGCCATGAGTGACTGGATTTTCGTTATGAACGACGGCGAGATTGTTCAGTCTGGAACACCTGTGGACATCTATGATGAGCCGATCAACCATTTTGTTGCCACCTTTATCGGTGAGTCCAACATCTTGCCAGGAACCATGATTGAGGACTACTTGGTTGAGTTTAACGGCAAACGCTTTGAAGCGGTCGATGGGGGGATGAAGCCAAATGAGCCTGTTGAGGTTGTCATTCGTCCAGAGGACTTGCGCATTACCCTTCCTGAAGAAGGCAAGCTCCAAGTTAAGGTTGATACCCAGCTCTTCCGTGGGGTTCACTACGAGATTATCGCCTATGACGAACTTGGAAATGAATGGATGATCCACTCGACTCGTAAGGCCATTGTGGGTGAGGAAATCGGTCTGGACTTTGAACCAGAAGACATCCACATCATGCGTCTCAACGAAACCGAAGAAGAGTTCGATGCACGTATCGAGGAGTACGTAGAAATCGAAGAGCAAGAAGCAGGTCTGATAAACGCGATCGAGGAGGAAAGAGATGAAGAAAACAACCTCTAAACTCTTTGTAGTGCCCTATATGCTTTGGATCGCCCTCTTTGTTCTCGCACCCTTGGTCCTGATTTTTGGACAATCCTTTTTCAACATCGAAGGGCAGTTTAGTTTAGAAAATTATAAATCTTACTTTGCGTCACAAAATTTGACCTATCTTAAAATGAGTTTCAACTCTGTGCTTTATGCAGGGATTGTCACCTTGGTAACACTGCTCATCAGCTATCCAACAGCCCTCTTTTTGACTCGTCTCAAGCACCGTCAACTCTGGCTTATGCTGATTATTTTGCCAACTTGGATCAATTTGCTCCTCAAGGCCTATGCCTTTATCGGAATTTTTGGTCAAAATGGCTCTATTAATCAATTCCTAGAATTTATTGGAATCGGTTCGCAGCAGTTGCTCTTTACCGATTTCTCCTTTATCTTTGTCGCAAGTTACATCGAGCTTCCATTTATGATTTTGCCGATTTTCAATGTCTTGGATGATATGGACAACAATCTTATCAATGCCAGCTATGACCTCGGTTCGAGCAAGTGGGAAACTTTCCGCCATGTCATCTTCCCTTTATCGATGAACGGGGTGAGAAGTGGGGTTCAGTCCGTCTTTATTCCTAGCTTGAGCCTCTTCATGCTGACACGTTTGATTGGTGGGAACCGCGTTATCACGCTGGGAACGGCTATTGAGCAGAACTTTCTAACCAATGACAACTACGGTATGGGTTCTACCATCGGTGTGATCCTCATCCTGACCATGTTTCTCACCATGTGGGTGACCAAGGAAAGGAGAGAACGATGAAAAAATTTGCCAATCTCTACCTAGCCTTTGTCTTTATCATCCTTTATTTGCCGATTTTTTACTTGATTGGCTATGCCTTTAATGCTGGCGATGATATGAACAGCTTTACAGGCTTTAGCTTGAGCCATTTTAAAACCATGTTTGGTGATGGTCGCCTCATGTTGATCCTCACCCAAACCTTTTTCTTGGCCTTTTTATCAGCCTTGATTGCGACCATTATCGGGACTTTTGGTGCTATCTATATCTACCAGTCTCGTAAGAAATACCAAGAAGCCTTTTTATCACTCAATAATATCCTCATGGTTGCGCCTGACGTTATGATTGGTGCTAGCTTCTTGATTCTCTTTACCCAGCTTAAGTTTTCACTTGGCTTTTTGACGGTTCTATCTAGTCATGTGGCTTTCTCAATTCCTATCGTGGTCTTGATGGTTTTGCCTCGTCTCAAGGAGATGAATGATGACATGATTCATGCGGCCTATGACTTGGGAGCCAGCCAGTTTCAGATGTTCAAGGAAATCATGCTTCCTTACCTGACACCGTCTATCATTGCAGGTTATTTCATGGCCTTCACCTATTCGCTAGATGACTTTGCCGTGACCTTCTTTGTCACAGGGAATGGCTTTTCGACTCTCTCGGTTGAGATCTACTCTCGTGCTCGTAAGGGAATTTCGCTAGAAATCAATGCCCTCTCTGCCCTTGTCTTTCTCTTTAGTATTATCCTAGTTGTTGGCTATTACTTTATCTCACGTGAGAAGGAGGAGCAAGCATGAAAAAACTCTATTCATTTTTAGCAGGAATTGCAGCGATTATCCTTGTCTTGTGGGGAATTGCGACTCATCTAGATAGTAAAATCAATAGCCGTGATAGTCAAAAACTGGTTATCTACAACTGGGGTGATTATATCGATCCCGAACTCTTGGAGAAATTCACAGAAGAAACAGGAATCCAAGTACAATACGAGACCTTTGATTCCAATGAAGCCATGTATACCAAGATTAAGCAAGGTGGAACGACCTACGATATTGCCATCCCGAGTGAGTACATGATCAACAAGATGAAGGACGAAGACCTCTTGGTACCACTCGATTATTCAAAAATTGAAGGAATCGAAAATATCGGACCTGAGTTCCTCAACCAGTCTTTTGACCCGGGCAACAAATTCTCCATTCCTTATTTCTGGGGAACTTTGGGAATCGTCTACAATGAAACCATGATAGATGAGGCGCCTGAGCATTGGGATGACCTCTGGAAGCCAGAATACAAGGATTCCATCATGCTCTTTGATGGGGCGCGTGAGGTGCTGGGACTCGGGCTTAACTCACTTGGTTACAGTCTCAACTCCAAGGATCCTCAGCAGTTGGAAGAGACAGTGGATAAGCTCTACAAATTGACTCCAAATATCAAGGCCATTGTGGCAGACGAGATGAAGGGTTACATGATTCAGAACAACGCTGCTATCGGTGTGACTTTCTCTGGGGAAGCCAGCCAGATGTTGGAGAAAAATCCTAACCTCAAGTATGTCGTTCCGACAGAGGCCAGCAACCTTTGGTTTGACAATATGGTCATTCCAAAAACCGTGAAAAATCAAGATGCCGCCTATGCCTTTATCAACTTTATGTTAAAACCCGAAAATGCTCTCAAAAATGCGGAGTATGTAGGTTACTCAACACCAAACCTACCAGCCAAGGAAATGCTCCCAGAGGAGACTCGTGAGGACAAATCCTTCTATCCAGACGCTGATACCATGAAACACCTGGAAGTTTATGAGAAATTTGACCATAAATGGACAGGAAAATATAGCGACCTCTTCCTACAGTTTAAAATGTATCGGAAGTAGGAGATATGCTTTCTTGTCAGCTTTCCTAGTTGACGCAGAACCCAAAAAACGATATAATAATAAAGTTGAGAATTGATTTTCAATCAACTTAGTCCAGAGAAATGGCGGTGCTGCGAGCCATCTAAGGTAGGAAGTCATGCTACTCAATCAGACAATTGCATAAGAATAAGAGAATGACAAGTTCATTGAATGAAGGTGGTACCGCGGTTTTTCGCCCTTCGTGATATGGACTTGTCTTTTGATTTTTGGAGGTGTTTATGAAGACATTTCTCGTGAAACAAAAGTTTCGTCTTGGAGGCGAACGCTTCGATATTAAAGATGATAGAGGAGTAGTAAATTATCAGGTAGAGGGCTCTTTCTTCCAAATTCCTAAGACCTTTACCATCTATGACGCCTATGGTGAGCAAGTCAGTGAGATTAGTAAAGAATTTTTCACTTTGCTTCCTCGCTTTACTATCCAGTTACGAAACGGTTCCAATTTCGTCATTCGTAAGAAGTTGACTTTCTTTCGAGATAAGTATGAGTTTGATGATCTCGGGCTTCGTATCGAGGGCAATATCTGGGATTTAAATTTCAAATTGCTAGATGATCGCGATCAGCTGATTGCAGAAATTAAGAAGGAACTTTTCCATCTGACCTCTACCTATACCGTAACGGTTCTGGAGGATTCTTATGCAGACCTGGTCATTTCCCTCTGTGTCGCGATTGACTATGTGGAAATGCTGGAAAGCCAATCAAATTAAACAAGTAAATAAGGAGATATTATGAAACAACTATCTAGTGCTCAAGTTCGCCAAATGTGGCTTGATTTCTGGGCAAGTAAAGGCCACTCTGTCGAACCATCAGTCAGCTTGGTTCCTGTAAATGACCCAACTCTTTTGTGGATTAACTCTGGGGTAGCAACCCTTAAGAAATACTTTGACGGAACCATTATCCCTGAAAATCCACGTATTACCAATGCGCAAAAAGCTATCCGTACTAACGATATTGAAAACGTAGGGAAGACTGCGCGCCACCATACTATGTTTGAAATGTTGGGGAACTTCTCTATTGGTGATTATTTCCGTGATGAAGCCATCACTTGGGCTTATGAGCTCTTGACAAGCCCAGAATGGTTTGATTTCCCAGCTGAAAAACTTTATATGACCTACTATCCAGACGATAAGGATTCTTATAACCGCTGGATTGAAGTAGGAGTGGACCCAAGCCACTTGATCCCAATCGAAGACAACTTCTGGGAAATCGGTGCTGGACCTTCTGGACCAGATACAGAAATCTTCTTTGACCGTGGAGAAGCCTTTGACCCAGAAAATATTGGAATTCGTCTCCTTGCAGAAGATATCGAAAACGATCGTTACATCGAAATCTGGAACATCGTTTTGTCACAATTCAACGCTGATCCAGCTGTTCCTCGTAGCGAGTACAAGGAATTACCGCATAAGAACATTGATACGGGCGCTGGTTTGGAGCGTTTGGTGGCAGTCATCCAAGGGGCTAAGACAAACTTTGAAACGGACCTCTTCATGCCAATCATTCGTGAAGTTGAGAAATTGTCTGGTAAGGTTTATGACCAAGATGGCGACAACATGAGCTTTAAGGTCATTGCTGACCATATCCGTTCTCTTTCATTTGCCATCGGTGATGGTGCCCTTCCTGGAAATGAAGGTCGTGGTTATGTTCTTCGTCGTTTGCTCCGTCGTGCTTCTATGCACGGTCAAAAATTGGGTATCAACGAGCCTTTCCTTTACAAACTGGTTCCAACGGTTGGAAAAATCATGGAAAGCTACTACCCAGAAGTGCTTGAAAAACGTGACTTTATCGAGAAAATCGTGAAGAGCGAGGAAGAGTCATTTGCCCGTACTCTTCACTCAGGTCAACACTTTGCAGAAACCATTGTAGCTGATTTGAAAGCGAAAGGCCAAAACGTTATTGCGGGGCAAGATGTCTTCAAACTCTACGATACATACGGATTCCCAGTTGAATTGACAGAAGAAATCGCTGAAGAAGCTGGGATGACTGTCGACCGTGAAGGTTTTGAAGCAGCCATGAAAGAGCAGCAAGAACGTGCGCGTGCGTCAGCTGTCAAAGGTGGCTCAATGGGAATGCAAAATGAAACCCTTCAAAACATTACAGTGGAAAGTGTCTTCAACTACAATGCCAGCCAATTGCCTTCTAAGTTGGTGGCTATCGTAGCGGACAATGCTGAAGTAGAAGCTGTTTCAGAAGGAACTGCCTCTCTCATCTTTGCAGAGACTCCATTCTACGCTGAAATGGGTGGACAGGTTGCTGACCATGGTCAAATCTTGGATGCAGCAGGGAACCTTGTAGCGACTGTAACGGACGTGCAAAAAGCACCAAACGGACAAGCTCTTCATACTGTCGAAGTTCTTGCACCACTTGCTTTGAATCAAGAATATACCTTGGCAATCGATACTAATCGCCGTCACCGTGTCATGAAAAACCACACAGCGACTCACTTGCTCCATGCGGCTCTTCACAATATCCTTGGCCACCATGCAACTCAAGCAGGATCTCTGAACGAAGTAGAATTCCTACGCTTTGACTTCACTCACTTCCAAGCCGTAACTCCTGAAGAGTTGCGCGCCATTGAACAGCAAGTCAATGAGAAAATCTGGGAAGCAATTGCAGTAGAGACTATTGAAACAGATATTGATACGGCTAAAGAAATGGGAGCTATGGCCCTCTTTGGTGAGAAATACGGTAAAGAAGTCCGTGTTGTGACTATCGGTGACTACTCTGTGGAACTCTGTGGTGGTACCCACGTTGGCAACACTTCTGAAATTGGCCTCTTCAAGATTGTCAAAGAAGAAGGGATTGGTTCAGGAACTCGTCGTATCTTGGCAGTGACTGGTAAAGAAGCCTTTGAAGCCTACCGTGAACAAGAAGACGCTCTTAAAGCTGTTGCATCAACTCTTAAAGCACCTCAACTCAAGGAAGTACCTCACAAGGTTGAAGGCCTTCAAGAGCAACTCCGTCAATTGCAAAAAGAAAATGCAGAATTGAAGGAAAAAGCAGCAGCTGCAGCGGCAGGTGATGTCTTTAAGGATGTGAAGGAAGTCAACGGACACCGTTACATTGCAAGCCAAGTTTCTGTATCAGATGCAAGTGCCCTTCGTACCTTTGCGGATAACTGGAAACAAAAAGACTACTCTGATGTGCTTGTTCTAGTTGCCGCTATTGGTGACAAAGTCAATGTCCTCGTAGCAAGCAAGACTAAAGATGTGCATGCAGGAAACCTTGTCAAAGAATTGGCTCCAATCGTTGATGGACGTGGTGGTGGTAAACCAGACATGGCCATGGCAGGAGGAAGCAACCAAGCGAAAATCCAAGAACTCTTGGATGCAGTAGCAGGTAAATTATAAGAAAACATTTAGGATCTATCCACTTGGGTAGATCTTTTTGCATACACAAAAAAGCCAAATCCGGTTGGATTTGACTTGTACCTGATAGGTTTATTTTTCTGCCCAGACACTGACTGAACCCGCTGCTACTGGAAATTCTCCATAACCTTCAGCATTGATTGTAACTTGTGCTGGATGATTTTCAAGGAGGTCAACAAAGGTCTGCTCAGCCCATTCTTGGCCGACAAACATAGATTTGCTGTTTTCTTGGTCATTGGAGATAAGGACAGCGATTGGAGATTGATGTTCAGCACCTGAACGGACCCATCCGATACAGTTGGCATCGTCAAAGTAGTCTGTTTGCTCTCCATAGGCTAAATCTTTTCGGATGGCTAGGAGACGGTCAAGAACTTCTTTGAAATCTTGTTGAGCAAATTGCCCTGAAATACCGTAATAGTCGCCGTAAAAGACACATGGAAGGCCATTTTGGCGTAATAGAATGAGGGCATAAGCTGCTGGTTTGAACCATTCTTCAACGGTAGACTCAAGAGCCTGACCACGTTGGGTATCGTGGTTGTCGACAAAGGTTACAGCCTTGTCAGGCTTGAGTTCAACCAAGCTATCTGTGAAAATGTTACGAAGGTCGTAGCTTGCTCCAGCATGGCCAGCTTCAAAGAGGTTTTGGTGGAGGCGAACATCGACAAGGTCAAAACGTTCTTCTATTTTCTCGAGATAGTCTAGATTGGCTTCCTTGTCTGGGTTCCAAAATTCCCCAAAAACATAGAAATCTTGACCGTATTTTTCCTTCATATCACGGATGAAATTGCCCATAAAGAAGGAGTCGATGTGCTTAACGGCATCCAAGCGGAAACCTGCCACTCCAGTCGTTTCCATGAACCAGTCAGCCCAGTCATAGATGTTTAGGATGACTTCAGGATGCTTAAAGTCTAGGTCGGCATACATGAGGTAGTCGTAGTTACCGTTTTCGTTATCGACCAATTCCTCATTTGCCCAACCTTTATTGTCCCCCTGGATCAGGTAAATACCAGATTTACGGCGCTTTGCATCGTAGTCCGTACCTGTGAAGTGGTACCAGTGCCAGTGGAAGTCATTGTAGGTGTCTTGGCGACCATCGAAGGTGAAGTGAGTCCAGCCATTGATAGTAAAGGGCTCGCTTAGTTGAACGGTACGATCCTCAGGATCCACTTCAATAACCAGAAAGGCTTCCATGTGATCGGCAGCAGCCTTGTGATTGAGCACCACATCGGCCATAGGTTGAATTCCCTGTGCCTTTAGGGCTTGAATGGCTTGAAGATAGTCTTCTTTAAACCCATACTTGGTACGGACAGTCCCTTTTTGGTGAAATTCGCCTAGGTCAAAAAGATCGTAAACACCATAGCCGACATCTTTTTCGTTAGTCGCCTTGAAGGCAGGTGGCATCCAGACATGGCTGATACCAAGGTTTGCTAAGTGTTCTGCGTCATTTGTCAGTCGAGCCCAGTGTTGGCCGTCGTGAGGCAAATACCATTCAAAGTATTGCATAAGTGTCTGATTTTGCATGATTTTTCCTCTTACTTGTCAATGTTGTGTTTTATTCTACCATAAAGTTTAGAACTAGGCAAACGTTTGCGCAAGATTCTATACTCATTTCTGTTTTTGTCTATTTTTAGCGAATAAAATCTCTCTTTCCATTATAAGGGAAAGGATGTTTTGGTGGAAAAGTAAATGGAATAAACTTATTTGAACCAAAATGACACTCAGTAAACTAAAGTACAACTGGTTAAACGGTTTCTTTTTTGAGAATTGTCACAAAATTTGCTATAATAGTAGCTATGAATGGAATTAGGGTCAGCAGACGCGTTGAAAAAAAGCTAGCTAAGGGTCTAGTTCTTTTGGAAGCGAGTGATTTAACAGATATTGAACTGACGGATCAGGCAGTAGAAGTTCTTAGTCAAGACGGGAAGTTTTTAGGGAGTGCCTATCTTTCTCAGCAGAACAAGGGCATTGGCTGGTTGGTCAGCAAGGAAAAAGTTCGTTTCAATCAAGCTTTTTTTGAAATCCTGTTTCGTAAGGCTAAGGAAGCTAGAAAGCCTTATTATCAAGATGACTTGACTACTACCTTTCGCCTTTTTAACCAAGAGGGGGATGGTTTTGGTGGTCTGACTATTGATCTCTATGGAGATTATGCTGTCTTTTCTTGGTACAACTCCTTTGTTTACCAGATTCGTGAGCTGATCGTAAAGGCTTTTAAGGAAGTTTTTCCTGAGGTCTTGGGGGCTTATGAAAAGATTCGTTTTAAAGGTCTAGACTACGAGTCTGCCTATGTTTATGGTGAGGAAGCGCCAGATTATTTTACTGTTCTTGAGAATGGCGTGCTCTATCAAGTCTTTATGAATGATGGCTTGATGACCGGGATTTTCCTAGACCAGCATGAGGTTCGTGGGAGTCTGGTTGACGGTCTAGCCATGGGCAAATCCTTGCTCAATATGTTTTCCTATACGGCGGCCTTTTCAGTTGCTGCAGCTATGGGAGGTGCGAGTGAGACGACTTCTGTCGACTTGGCCAAACGGTCTAGAGAGCTGTCAGAAGCTCATTTTCAGGCAAATGGACTCAGCATGGACAATCATCGTTTTATAGTCATGGATGTCTTTGAGTACTTCAAGTATGCCAAGAGAAAAGGCTTGACCTATGATGTGATTGTTCTTGATCCACCAAGCTTTGCCCGCAATAAAAAACAAACATTCTCTGTAGCTAAGGACTATCACAAGTTGATTTCCCAGAGTCTAGAGATTTTAAATCCGGGAGGCATTATCATTGCCAGTACCAATGCTGCCAATGTTTCCCGCCAGAAATTTACAGAACAAATTGATAAAGGTTTTGCAGGAAGAAGGTATCAGGTCTTGAACCAATACGGACTTCCAGCAGACTTTGCCTATAATAAAAAAGATGAAAGCAGTAATTACCTCAAGGTGATTAGTATGAAGGTTAGTAGATGAAATTAATCGTTTCAGTAATGCCAAGAAGTTTAGAAGAAGCGCAAGAACTGGATGCCACTAGGTATGAAGATGCCGATATCATTGAGTGGCGTGCGGACTTTCTTACAAAGGACGCTATTTTACAGGTAGCACCCGCTATCTTTGAGAAATTTGCAGGACGCGAACTTGTCTTTACCCTTCGGACCCGCGCTGAGGGAGGAGAAATCGAACTTTCCTCAGAAGAGTATGTTCAAATCATTAAGGAAGTTACTCAGCTTTATCAGCCGGATTATGTAGATTTTGAGTATTTCAGCTACAAAGACGTTTTTGAGGAAATGTTGGATTTTCCAAATCTCGTATTGAGCTATCATAATTTCCAGGAGACACCTGAAAACATGATGGAAATTTTGTCTGAGTTGACCAGTCTCTCTCCGAAAGTGGTCAAGGTATCAGTTATGGCCCATACGGAGCAGGATGTTTTAGACCTGATGAATTACACTCGAGGATTCAAAACACTCAACCCTGAGCAAGAGTACGTGACCATTTCCATGGGGAAAATGGGCAAGGTATCCCGTATCACTTCAGATGTGACGGGTTCGAGTTGGTCATTTGCTAGTCTGGATGAAGCGAGTGCCCCAGGTCAGATTTCGCTATCAAACATGAAGAAAATCAGGGAGATTTTGGATGAAGCTTGATGGCTATACACGTTTAGCTGCAGTTGTTGCCAATCCCATCAAACACTCTATTTCACCCTTCATCCACAATAGGGCCTTTGAGGCGACAGATACCAATGGTGCCTATGTAGCTTGGGAGATTGAAGCGGGTGATTTGGCAGAAACAGTTGCTAATATTCGACGTTACCAGATGTTTGGCATCAACCTGTCTATGCCTTACAAGGAGCAAGTGATTCCTTATCTGGATGAGTTGAGTGATGAAGCTCGTTTGATTGGGGCAGTCAACACAGTTGTCAATCATAATAGCACTTTAATTGGATATAATACAGATGGCAAGGGATTTTTTAAGAGCTTGCCTTCTTTTACAATCTCGGATAAGAAAATGACCATTCTGGGCGCAGGTGGTGCGGCCAAATCCATTTTAGCGCAAGCTATTTTGGATGGAGTCAGTCAGATTTCAGTCTTTGTTCGTTCAGTTTCCATGGAAAAAACAAGACCTTACCTAGACAAGTTGCAGGACCAAACAGGATTTAAAGTGCACTTGTATGCTTTAGAAGATGTTTCTGAACTGCAATCAAGGATTGCCAAGTCGGACCTGCTCGTCAATGCGACTAGTGTGGGAATGGATGGCAAATCATCCCCAGTTCCTGAAAGCATAGTCTTACCAGAAACTCTATTGGTGGCAGATATTATTTACCAACCCTTTGAGACGCCATTTTTGAAATGGGCTAGAAGTCAGGGCAATCCAGCTGTCAATGGTCTAGGAATGTTGCTCTATCAAGCTGCTGAAGCTTTTCAACTGTGGACAGGTAAAGAAATGCCGACAGACGAGATTTGGCAGTCCTTAACAGAAAAATATAAATAGTGAAAAGGAGACCCTCCTATGAAAATCAGAATCGATATTCCGCATCATCCTTATGATATTCAGATTGAAAAAGGTTGTCTAGCTCAGGCTGGTCAATGGTTGCGAGAACTCTGGCAACCTCAAAAAGTGGTCATTGTAACCGATAACCATGTAGCTTCTCTCTATGCAGAGAAGGTTAAACTCAGCCTAGAAGATGCTGGTTTTCAGGTAGCTGTTTTTGACTTTTTAGAAGGCGAAGAACGAAAAAATTTAACGACTGTTCAGAAAGTCTATGAATTTTTAGTCAAGCAAGGTCTGACTCGTAGCGATGGGATTGTGGCTCTTGGTGGTGGTGTCGTTGGGGACCTGGCTGGTTTCGTAGCCTCTACCTATATGCGGGGGATTCACTTTGTTCAGATTCCGACTAGTTTGACTGCCCAGGTTGATTCTTCTATCGGTGGAAAGACGGGTGTCAATACTCCTTTTGCTAAAAATATGGTGGGAACTTTTGCACAACCAGATGGGGTTCTGATTGACCCGCTGGTCCTTGAAACACTCGGAAAAAGAGAGTTGATTGAAGGGATGGGTGAGGTTATCAAGTACGGCTTGATTGAGGACCCAGAACTTTGGGCTCTCTTGACGGAGCTGGATGGTTCTGTAGAGAGCATTTTGGAACATGCAGAGACCTTGATTGAACATTCTTGTCAGGTGAAGCGCAAGATGGTGGTCGAAGATGAGTTGGATAACGGTGTTCGGCTTTACCTCAACTTTGGGCACACTATTGGTCATGCCATTGAAGCGACGGCTGGTTATGGAAAAGTCATGCATGGCGAGGCTGTGGCCATGGGAATGGTGCAGATTTCAAAGGTTGCTGAGGAAAAAGGCCTTATGCCAGCTGGCATAACTCAGTCCATTACAGATATGTGTCAGAAATTTGGCTTGCCTGTTGACTATGAAAACTGGGATGTTGACAAGCTTTATCAGGCTTTGACTCATGATAAAAAAGCGCGTGGCAATACTTTGAAATTGGTCTTGGTGCCAGAGCTTGGTTCGGCAACCATTCATCCAGTTTCTCTGGAAGAGATGAAAGACTACTTGGTAAAATAAGGAGAGCCTATGAGATATTTAACTGCGGGAGAATCACACGGACCCCGTCTGACGGCTATTATTGAAGGAATTCCAGCGGGACTTCCTTTGACAGCTGAGGATATTAATGGGGACCTTAAACGCCGTCAGGGTGGCTACGGTCGTGGTGGCCGTATGAAAATTGAGAGTGATCAGGTTATCTTTACTTCTGGTGTTCGTCACGGGAAGACGACAGGGGCTCCTATTACCATGGATGTCATCAATAAGGACCACCAAAAATGGCTGGATATCATGTCTGCAGAGGACATTGAAGACCGCCTTAAAAGCAAGCGGAAAATCACTCATCCTCGTCCAGGTCATGCCGATTTGGTTGGGGGTATCAAGTACCGTTTTGACGATTTGCGAAATTCTTTAGAACGTTCATCAGCTCGTGAAACAACCATGCGAGTAGCAGTTGGAGCAGTAGCCAAACGACTTTTGGCTGAGCTAGATATGGAGATTGCCAACCATGTCGTGGTCTTTGGTGGCAAGGAAATCGATGTACCTGAAAATCTGACAGTTGCGGAGATTAAAGAACGAGCTGCCCGGTCTGAAGTTTCTATTGTCAACCAAGAACGGGAGCAAGAAATCAAGGACTATATTGACAAAATCAAACGTGACGGTGATACCATTGGTGGGGTTGTGGAGACAGTCGTCGGAGGCGTACCAGTTGGTCTTGGTTCCTATGTCCAATGGGACAGAAAATTAGATGCGCGATTGGCCCAAGCAGTTGTTTCTATCAATGCCTTTAAAGGGGTGGAATTTGGTCTCGGCTTTGAAGCTGGTTACCGAAAAGGCAGCCAAGTTATGGATGAAATTCTCTGGTCTAAAGAAGACGGATATACTCGTCGTACCAATAATCTAGGTGGTTTCGAAGGTGGTATGACCAACGGGCAACCCATCGTTGTTCGAGGTGTCATGAAACCCATTCCCACTCTTTATAAACCACTTATGAGTGTGGATATCGAGACTCACGAACCTTACAAGGCAACTGTGGAAAGAAGTGATCCGACCGCTCTTCCAGCAGCAGGTGTGGTCATGGAAGCTGTTGTGGCAACGGTTCTGGCGCAGGAAATTCTTGAAAAATTCTCATCGGACAACCTAGAGGAATTAAAGGAAGCGGTAGCCAAACACCGTGAGTATACAAAGAACTATTAAGGAGTTCCTATGGCAAAAACAGTCTATATAGCAGGTCTTGGATTGATTGGAGCTTCTATGGCCCTAGGTATCAAGCGTGATCATCCTGATTATGAAATTCTAGGTTATAATCGCAGTCAGGCTTCTAGAGATATTGCCTTGAAAGAAGGTATGATTGACCGTGCGACGGATGATTTTGCCAGTTTTGCTCCTTTGGCAGATATCATCATCTTGACCTTGCCAATCAAGCAGACCATTGCTTTTATTCAGGAGTTGGCAGGTTTGAACTTGAAAGAAGGCGTCATTATCTCGGACGCGGGCTCAACCAAGTCAGCCATTGTGGAAGTTGCTGAGGAATACTTGGCTGGCAAGTCAATTCGTTTTGTCGGGGCTCATCCTATGGCTGGTAGCCACAAGACAGGAGCTGCCTCTGCGGATGTCAATCTCTTTGAAAATGCCTACTATATCTTTACTCCATCTAGCTTGACCACTCCAGAAACCCTTTCAGAAATGAAGGACCTACTTTCTGGTTTACATGCTCGTTTCATTGAAATTGATGCCAAGGAGCACGATCGAGTGACTTCACAGATTAGTCATTTTCCACATATCTTGGCATCAGGTCTCATGGAGCAAACAGCTATCTATGCTCAAGAACATGAGATGACAAGGCGCTTTGCGGCTGGTGGTTTTCGAGATATGACTCGAATTGCAGAGAGTGAACCAGGTATGTGGACTTCTATTCTTTTGTCCAATCGCGAGACCATCCTAGAGCGGATTGAGGATTTCAAGGAACGCTTAGATGGGATTGGTCAGGCTATTAGCAAGGGGGAAGAAGAGCAGATTTGGAACTTTTTCAACCAAGCGCGTGAGCAACGTCAGGCCATGGAAATCCATAAACGTGGAGGCGTGGACAGTTCTTATGACCTCTATGTTGATGTTCCCGACGAGGAAGATGTTATCTTGCGGATTTTGGAATTACTTCGTGGAACTTCTTTGGTTAATATCCACATCAATGAGGAAAACCGTGAGGATGTTCACGGGATTCTACAAATTTCATTTAAAAATGCTCAAGATTTAGAACGAGCCGAGCACCTAATAACAGAAAATACCGACTACACAGTCGTCATCAAATAAGGAGAAATCATGTCAAATATTTACGATACTGCAAATGAACTCAGTCGCGGTCTACGCGAATTACCAGAATACAAGGCGGTCAAGGTAGCAAAAGATGCCATCCAAGCTGATGAACAAGCTAGCAAGATTTTTGCAGACTACCTTGCTTTCCAACAAGAAATCCAAGTCATGGCGCAAACGGGACAAATGCCAGACGCCTCTTTCCAAGAAAAGATGCAGTCTTTCAGTAAGCAAATCCAAGAGAACGCTCTTTTGTCAGATTTCTTTGCCAAACAGCAACAATTGTCCATTTACCTTTCGGACATTGAGAAAATTGTCTTTGAACCTGTTTCAGAATTATTGAAATAGTATTTTATCTGTATAAAAGCCAGAAATTTCAGGAATTTCTGGCTTTTTTGTGATAAAATAAGAAAAAGTATTGCAAGTATGAGGTCAACTATGAAACTAAAAACAAACATTCGCCACTTACATGGCAGTATCCGGGTTCCAGGTGACAAGTCTATCAGCCATCGTTCGATTATTTTTGGAAGTTTGGCTGAGGGCGAAACTAAAGTTTATGATATTCTGCGTGGAGAGGATGTACTTTCAACCATGCAGGTTTTTCGTGACCTTGGTGTTGAAATTGAGGATACAGACGGTGTGATTACCATTCAAGGTGTAGGCATGGATGGCTTAAAAGCTCCGCAAAATGCTCTTGATATGGGAAATTCTGGAACCTCGATTCGCCTGATCTCAGGTGTCCTTGCTGGTGCAGACTTCGAAGTAGAGATGTTCGGAGACGACAGTCTTTCTAAACGTCCTATGGACCGTGTGACGATTCCATTGAAAAAAATGGGTGTCAGCATTTCGGGGCAAACAGAGCGAGACCTGCCTCCTCTTTGCTTAAAAGGAACGAAAAATTTAAAACCGATTCACTATGAGTTGCCAATCGCCTCTGCGCAAGTCAAGTCTGCCTTGATATTTGCAGCCTTGCAGGCTCAGGGGGAGTCCGTGATTATCGAGAAAGAATGTACTCGTAACCACACCGAAGATATGCTACAGCAATTTGGTGGCCATTTAAGTGTGGATGGCAAGAAAATCACAGTTCAAGGACCGCAAAAACTGATTGGACAAAAGGTAGTTGTTCCAGGAGATATTTCCAGTGCAGCCTTTTGGTTGGTCGCTGGTTTGATTGTTCCAAACTCTCGTGTGGTGCTGCAGAATGTGGGCATCAATGAAACGCGTACTGGTATTATTGATGTCATTCGATCCATGGGAGGAAGATTGGAAATAACTGAAATTGACCCAGTTGCTAAATCAGCAACCCTGACTGTCGAGTCTTCAGACCTGAAAGGAACGGAGATAGGTGGAGCCTTGATTCCACGTTTGATTGATGAATTGCCTATTATTGCTCTTCTCGCGACACAAGCACAAGGTGTAACGGTCATTAAGGATGCTGAGGAACTCAAGGTCAAGGAAACAGACCGCATTCAGGTGGTGGCAGATGCTTTAAATAGCATGGGGGCGGATATCACTCCTACAGCAGATGGGATGATTATCAAAGGAAAATCAATCCTTCATGGCGCTAGAGTTAATACGTTTGGTGACCATCGAATCGGAATGATGACAGCCATCGCAGCTCTCTTGGTTGCTGATGGAGAAGTGGAACTTGATCGTGCTGAAGCCATCAATACCAGCTATCCTAGCTTCTTTGATGATTTGGAGACTTTGATTCATGGCTAAGGTATTACTCGGATTTATGGGGGCTGGCAAGTCTACAATCGCTAGAGGCTTGGATCCAGACTACATCGATATGGATGCCTTAATCGAGGAACGTTTGGGCATGTCCATTGCGAATTTTTTCACTGAAAAGGGAGAAGATACCTTTCGTCAAGTAGAGTCAGAAGTCCTAGCTGACTTACTAAAAACGGACCGAGTTGTGTCAACTGGCGGAGGGGTTGTCATTTCTCGAAGAAATCGTGACTTGCTCAAAACCAATCCTGATAACATCTACCTAAAAGCAGATTTTGAAACCCTCTACCAACGTATCGCAGCTGATAAGGACCATCAGCGCCCGCTGTTTCTAAATAATAGTAAGGAAGAACTAGCAGCTATTTTCCATGAAAGACAAGCTTGGTATGAGGAAGTAGCCAGTCGGGTTTTGGATGTGACCAAGTTAAGCCCAGAGGAAATTATAGAGGAACTGAGATGAAAATTGCTTATCTAGGTCCCAAGGGATCTTTTTCGCATCATGTTGTGCAGACAGCCTTTCCCACAGAGGAATTGCAGGCTTTTTCCAATATCACAGATGTTATCAAGGCCTATGAGCAAGGTTTGGTGGACTATTCTGTTGTACCAGTTGAAAACTCCATTGAAGGTAGTGTCCATGAAAGCTTGGATTACCTTTTTCACCAGGCTCGCATCCAAGCAGTTGCAGAAATTGTTCAACCCATTCACCAGCAGCTGATGGTGGTTCCAGGTCAGTCAAAAATTGAGAAGATTTTTTCCCATCCTCAGGCTCTGGCTCAAGGAAAGAAATTCATCGACAAACACTATCCAGAGGCTAAAATTGAGATAACAGCCAGTACCGCCTATGCAGCTCGCTTTATTTCGGAACATCCAGATCAGCCTTATGCAGCCATTGCTCCTAAAAGTTCAGCTGAAGAATATGGCTTGGAATTAATTGCCGAGGATATTCAGGAGATGGAAGCCAATTTCACACGTTTTTGGGTGTTAGGGGCAGAGATACCGAAGATTCCTTTGAACTCACAAGCTGAAAAAATGAGTTTGGCCTTGACCTTACCAGACAACCTACCTGGTGCTCTTTACAAGGCACTTTCGACTTTTGCTTGGAGAGAGATTGACTTAACAAAGATTGAAAGTCGCCCCCTTAAAACAGCCTTGGGAGAATACTTTTTCATTATCGATGTAGACTATAGTGATAAAGAACTGGTTCATTTTGCCAGACAAGAACTAGAAGCTATTGGAATCCAGCACAAGATACTGGGAACCTACCCGATTTTTACCATAACTGATATAGAAAAGGAGAGTCAATGAGCAAAGAAAATCCTTTAAGTCATCACGAGCAGTTACGTTATGACTATCTCTTCAAAAATATTCATTACCTCAACGACCGTGAACGGAGGGAATTTGATTATCTGCAACAGAAAATGGCAGGTCCCAAGTCTGAAGTTCACCATTTCCACCAAGAAGAAAAAGAAGAAACTTGGGGTAGAGATATTGATCTTCCGACTTATGGCAGTAGAAGCCGGTCTAAGAAACGTGAAAAGGTAGCTCCTCAACCTAAAGTCAAAAAGAAAAAGAGAAGAATTCGCTTCAAACGAATACTGACTTGGTTCTTGCTGTTGATTACATGTGTAGTTGTAGGTATGATTTTTATGTTTCTTCGAGGGTTCCAGTCAGCAGCCAATCCAACAAATAAACCAGCTGACGCCAAGGCAGCTCAAGTAGAGGTCTTTAACGGTCAGGATACCAAAGATGGTGTGAATATCCTAGTCTTGGGGACAGATGGCCGTATCGGTCAAAATAGTGCGGAGACCCGTACTGACACAATCATGGTACTGAATGTCAGTGGATCGGATAAGAAGATTAAACTAGTCAGCTTTATGCGTGACAACTTAGTTTATATCGACGGGTACAGTAAGATTGTAAATGGACAGAAACAGACGGATAACAAACTAAATGTTGCCTATGAACTTGGGGAACAAGAAGGGCACAAAGGGGCAGAAATGGTCCGCAAGGTTCTAAAAGACAACTTTGACTTGGATATTAAGTACTATGCCCTAGTTGACTTCCAAGCCTTTGCGACAGCTATTGATACCCTCTTCCCTGACGGAGTAACGATTGATGCTCAATTCTCAACATTGAATGGTCAACCTTTGACAGAAGCCACAGTTGGAGATGACCTTCATGCAACAGAGACAGAGTCCCCAACTCAAACTATCAAAGTTGGAAAACAGCAGATGAATGGCTCCACCTTGCTGAACTATGCTCGCTTCCGTGATGATGATGAGGGAGACTATGGCCGTACCAAACGTCAGCAACAAGTGATGTCAGCTGTTCTTGAGCAGATCAAAGATCCAACCAAACTCTTTACAGGATCTGAGGCACTTGGAAAAGTCTTTGCGATGACTTCAACAAATCTACCATATAGCTTCTTGTTGACCAATGGTTTATCTGTCATAGAAGGCGCTCAGAATGGTATCGAAAGATTAACTGTTCCCGAACTTGGTGACTGGGTAGACGCTTATGATGTCTATGGTGGGCAAGGTCTTCTAGTCGATCAAAATAAATACCAGACCAAACTCGCCCAAATGGGAATGAGATAGAATACTATAAAAAAATCAAAGTTTGAATCACTAGTGAAAAAGTGGTTTAGGCTTTGATTTTTCTTAGTATCTGATGGATTTTTAGGGCTTTTTTATGGTATAATAAAACGATATAACTCGTTATTGTACAGAAGAGGAGAGACATGAGTGATTTGAAAGCGATTCAGGCTCGTAGTCTGGAAATGGCTGAATATTTCGTCGCATTTTGTAAAGAACATGATTTGTTGTGCTATCTCTGTGGTGGAGGAGCTATTGGTGCCCTTCGCAACAAGGGCTTTATTCCTTGGGATGATGACCTAGACTTTTTCATGCCTCGCAAGGACTATGAAAAATTAGTTGAACTATGGCCTCGTTATGCAGATGAGCGTTATTTCTTGTCAAAGAGTAACAAAGATTTTGTAGACCGTAACCTTTTTATTACCATTCGAGACAAGGAAACAACTTGTATCAAGCCTTATCAAAAGGATTTGGACTTGCCACACGGTTTGGCTTTGGATGTTTTGCCTTTAGATTATTATCCGAAAAATCCAGCTGAGCGTAAGAAACAGGTTCGTTGGGCCTTGATTTATTCACTCTTTTGCGCCCAAACTATCCCAGAAAAGCATGGTGCCATCATGAAATGGGGAAGTCGCACCTTACTCGGTCTGACTCCAAAATCTCTACGTTATCGCATTTGGAAAAAAGCTGAAAAAGAAATGACCAAGTATAGTCTGGTTGAGAGCGATGGCATTACGGAATTATGCTCAGGTCCTGGTTACATGAGAAACAAGTACCCAATCGCATCCTTTGAAGAAAATCTTTTCTTGCCATTTGAAGGAACCGAGATGCCCATCCCAGTCGGCTATGACGCCTATCTCAGCACTGCTTTTGGGGATTATATGACACCGCCGCCAGCGGACAAGCAAGTACCGCATCATGATGCCATTATAGCAGACATGGACAAGAGCTACACAGAGTACAAGGGAGAATATGGAGCATGATGGGAGAAAAAATAAGCGTTATCGTTCCGGTCTACAATGTAGAAGCCTATCTGGAGAAGTGTGTAGAATCCATTTTGAAACAAACCTATACCAACTTGGAAATTCTTCTTGTCAATGATGGTTCGACGGATAATAGTGGAGAACTGTGTGATCAATTAGCTCAAAGAGATCAACGGATTCGTGTCATTCACAAGGAAAACGGTGGCTTGTCTGATGCTCGAAATAGAGGGATTGAAGAGGCAAGTTCTGATTTGATCGGTTTTATCGATAGTGATGATTACATTGACGAAGATATGTATGAGACTCTTTACCGTCAAATGCTTGAATCCAATGCTGATCTTTCTATGTGTGGACATTATGATGTCTACCACCAAATTCCAGAAAAGCAAGTTGCAGCGATTCAGACTTGGGAATTAACTCCCCAAGAGGCCATTAAAATGGTCATGGAAGCTAAAATTCTCTCGGTCACAGCTGTCAACAAACTTTATAAAAAAGAACTCTTTGAACAACTACGATTTGAAATTGGCAAAATAGCAGAAGATGCCTTTATTATGATTGCCTTGATTCATCAATGTCGCAAGGTTGTTGCAACAAATAAAAAAAAATACTACTATGTTCACCGTGAAAATAGTATCACGACTCAAAAATTCTCCTTGAAATTTTTAAACGTTATTGAGGCTTATGAGCAAAACGCAAATATTATCAGAGAGAATTATCCTGAACTAGCAGATGTTGCAACCATGCGTTTAAACTGGGCTTACTTCTATGTATTGGATAGGCTCCTGATTGATGCAGATTTTAAGGATAAGGTCTTAGAAGACCGTTTGATTGCCTATCTAAGGAAAAACACAAAGTACATTCTTTCAGATAGTCGTTTTACAAGAGCAAGAAAAGTGAGTTTCTTAGCTTTGTGCTTGAGTCGAAAATTGTATACGAAAATCTTGCTTATACAAACTAAGCGTTAGGAGAAAAAATGATTTCATTTATTGAAAAAAACTATTTTAAAATCAATTTGCTATTTTTATCAGTTATATCTTTTTACTGTATGGCAGGCTTGATTGTTCCACTTCAGCCAATCTCGGCCAATAAATTTGTCACTCTTGGCATGACCCTCATGGGCGTTTTGTTGGGACTTTATAATTTCTTTATCAAAAAAGCCTATCTGACTGTCAGAAAAATTGAGTATTTGATTCTCTTTTTTATAATGAATATCCTGACCGCGGTCTTAGTTGTCAAGTATGGATTTTCAACAAACATAAAGAACTTAGTCGTCTTTTTCATCTATTTCTTTGCACTCTATCCTGTCTTTCAGTCTTTCACTGTGAAAAAAGCACGTGCCCTCTTTGATGTCTTCTTCTCAGTTATCACTGTTGCAAATACTATAGGTGTGCTTGTATCAATTTGGCAATTCTTCATGTTGCAGGGCTACCGCGTATTTGATTACAAGGGCTTATTGATCCGTCAAGGATTTGTAGAATCTCGTCTATTTGGGATCCTAGCCAGTCCCAACTATCTCTCTATTATTTCCTTGATGGTGATTATTTATTTGTGGATGCGCTTGTCGCTTTACAATACCGTCCTTAAAACTCTGGCTATCTCATCAATTCTGCTAAATTTTGCTTATATTGTACTGTCTGGTTCCAGAACAACCTATATCTGTTTGGTTATCGTTGCTCTGTTATACGCTTTGATGACGGCTAACTGGACTAAAAAAATCAAGTCACTTCTTACTGTTCTAGTAACTGTAGGCCTGGTATTTGTCTGTTATAATGGTATCAAATATAGTAGCGATATATACTTGAAAGCTCACTCAACTCAAATCCAAAAGAACCAAGAAAATGGACAAAATGGAGACAATAATCTTTCTCTTGAGAGAACTGACACAAGTGAAGAGAATATCTCCAATAACCGTTTTGCCATTTGGCAGTCAACAGCTTCCTTTATCCCTAGACGTCCCTTATTTGGTTATTCAGGTGGAAATTGGTATGAGTTAGGTAAAGAATATGATGCTTCAGCTTATATCATCAAACAACATTATCTTACTCACAACGGCTACCTTGAGTTGTTATTCTATGATGGTCTGACAGGTTTTATCCCTATGGCCATCTTTATGCTTGCCTTCATCATTTCAAGTCTCAAGAAATATAAAAAAGACCTTCAAGAAGGTCGCCGCAATCATGAATTGATTACCATTCTCTTGATGACTGTAGTTATTCTCATTTCTAACTTGTTCTTGAGTTCAACCTTCTATGGAATTTCTCTACAGGGTTGTATCTTGTTTGTGATTTCAGGTTACTATTTCTCTGTTCTCTATAAAAAAAGAGACGGCTATAGAAAACTAGATGAAGCGGAGATTAAAGAAGTTGAACTAGGTGTCATGGATTATATCCACAATCTCTGTCAAAAAGAAAATATCAACTATTCACTGGCTTATGGAACCTTGCTGGGAGCAGTGAGACACAAGGGTTACATTCCTTGGGATGACGATATTGATATCTCTTTGAAACGCGATGAATACGACAAATTGTATCAAGCTATTTTGCAAGATAATGATCCTGTCTACAAAGTTGTTTCCTGGGAAAATGACGCTCGCTACCCTTACCCATTTTATCGAGTCTATGATGCGCGAACTGTCTATGATAACAACTATATCGACAATGATATTGATTTAGGAATTTGTGTGGACGTTTTCCCATTTGACTATTATGCTGATGTTAACAAGGACATGGTAAAACTGGATACTTACCGTCGTTTATCAGTCTATACCCTTTATGGCATCCATAATAAGAATGCGAAACTCAAGAATATCATCAGATATCTACTTGTCCTTGTATTCCGTCTGACTCGTGTCAAAACTTGGAACCAAAAGATGAATATCCTATCTATGCAAGAAAAAGATGGAGACTTCATTGACTACCTTATGGAGAACAAAAGAGTTTCTACGAAGTTTGACAAGTCCTTCTTGGATACGACGATTGATAGTCCATTTGAAGATAGAGTTTACAAAATTCCTGAGGCCTATCAGCCAATCCTTTCTGCCATCTACGGAGATGACTTTATGGAAATTCCTCCTCTAGAAAAACGAGTGAAGCATGATGACTTCCTCGCTTATATAAAGGAGGAATAGAACGTGTTACAATGGTTAAAAAGAAGTTTAGCCAGTCTCTTAGGAGATAAGAAAGACCTGGTTAAAAACCTACCTATTATCAAAAATTTAAATCAAAAAGCCAATATCGACTTGGATTCAAAGAGAAGCAATTTGCTCAAAGAAAACTTTGAAGATATTCTAAAGGCCATCTACCAATCTAATCTGAAATTCTATGATATCTGGTTAGATTTTGGAACTTTACTTGGTTTCTACAGAGAAAATGATCTGATTCCGCATGATTTAGATATGGACTTTGGGATTATTATCCCAGACTACGAAGCCTTTTTAAAGGATGAGAAAGTTCTTTTTGAGAAGGGCTTTGTCAGAACAAAAGAGTTCTATTACAATGATAAACTTGTAGAATTATCCTATAGTTACAAGGGCCTCAATGTTGATTTTATTGTCTATGATAAAAAAGAGGGAAGCATTTCCTCAGACACTATTTTCTATATGACAAACGCCTTGGGAAATCCTACAAGATATGAAGTCTACCACTATGAATTGCCGTTTGCAGCACTTACTGAATGTAGTTTTAAAGAGATTCTAGTAAAAGTTCCAGAAAATACAAGAGAATACATCAGTCACTTGTATGGGGAGGATTTTGAAATCCCTAACACTCATTACAACTGGAAAGAAAATCCGATTTACAAACAAAAAGATCCTAATTTGGCTAAAGTACTTTTGAAAAAGTAAACTTGGAAATACAAGAAAAGAGGGGATGGTGAAGTTCTTCCTTGTTAACTCTAGTCCCTACTCTAGTGTGACAATCAGACTTCTCTTTTCCTCTTTTTGTCTTATAGTGACGGAAAGAGGCTAGAAAAGTTGCTACTAGGATGAATTCTCATCCTAGCTTCCGCTATCAAAGAAAGAAGTGGTTTATATGAAAAAGAAACAGATAAAAGAAACCCTTGTATTTATTTCCCTAGTCTTGTTGCTTGTCTCTGGACTATTTACACCAGCAGCTCAGGCAGATACTTCAAGCAACAGAATCCATTTTATCAATACCAAAGGAGTATCAGGAAGTGATGCCATTATTCTAGAAAGTAATGGTCACTATGCCTTGATTGATATGGGTGAAGACTATGATTTTCCAGATGGGGAAGATCCTCGCTATCCCAGTCGTGTAGGAATTAGCAGACAGAATGATTATGTATTAGAAGATCGTCTCTTTCGTCACATGAAACACCTTGGGGTACAAAAGTTAGATTTTATTCTAGGAACCCATGTCCATAGTGACCATATTGGATCGGCGGATGAAGTTCTAAAACGTTATCCTGTAGACAGGTTTTATCTAAAGAGATACTCAGATGAGCGCATCACATCAAAATGGCGATTGTGGGACAATCTTTTTAATTATGACAATGCTGTCAAGACGGCTCTAGAGCGTGGTGTAACTCTTGTGCAAGACATTACCGAGAAGGAAAGTCACTTCACTTTAGGTGACATGGATATTCAGCTTTATAACTATAAAAACGAATATGACAGTGATGGCAAACTTAAGAGAGTTTATGATGATAATTCCAATTCAATTGTAGCAGTGGTTACTGTAGCGGGGAAAAAGATTTATCTCGGTGGTGACTTGGATAATGCTGAGGGGGCAGAGGATAAGTTAGGTCCTGAAATTGGTAAAGTGGATATGATGAAATGGAACCATCATTATGATGCCCACATTTCAAATACGATTCCTTTCTTAGACTCCCTATCTCCAAGTATGGTGGTTCACACATCCGCAGCAGAAGCCAATCTTGCTACAACTAGAGACTATCTTAAGAAACATGGTATTGAGGTAGTTCATGCTTCTAGCCAGACCAAGGATGCAACTGTCTTTACAATTAGCAGAAATGGTTTTACAAATGTGTCTGATTCTCTACCTAATATTCCTACTGTTAGTGAAAGATGGTATAAAGAAGATGGTTACTGGAAATATCGCTTGTCTGATGATCAGATGGCAATCGGTTGGCGAAAAATAGAAGGTATTTACTATTTCTTTAATGGGCAAGGACAAATGCAGGCAGGTAGATGGCTTCATTTGAACGATTCTCGTGAAAAACCTGATGGTAACTGGTATTATTTAAACAACAATGGACAAATGCAAGATACTGGCTGGTTTAAACAAGATGGTACTTGGTATTATATTGCTTCAAGTGGAGCAAGGAGCTATAGTCAGTTAGTTGAAATTGAAGGGCAAAAATATCTATTTGACAAAGATGGAAAGATGCTGACTGGCCTTCAGGTCTATAATGGTAAGAAGATGGTCTTTGCTAGTAGTGGTGCCCTGCAGTCGGAGGGCAAAGCATCATCTTGGCAAAAGATTGCCTCAAATTGGTACTATTATGATGAAGACAGCATTTTGACAGTTGGTAAGAAAGACATCAAGGGCACAACTTACTACTTTGACAAAGAAGGTATCATGCAAACTGGCTGGGCCTTGGTAGATGGCAAATGGAACTACTTTGCGAATTCAGGCGCCATGCAAACTGGCTGGGTCAAGGATAAAGACATTTGGTTCTACCTTGATAAAGACGGCAATATGCTAACTGGAAATCAAGAAATCAATGGCTCTCGTTACTATTTCAAGGCAAGTGGTGCCATGCAAACAGGTTGGCAATGGCAGGATAAGGGTTGGCAGTATTATACTAGCTCTGGTGCCATGAAGACAGGCTGGTTAAAATCGGGCGAATCATGGTATTATCTGGATCCAGAAACTGGCATCATGGCAGTCGGATCGCAAGAAATTAATGGAAAGAACTATTTCTTCAAGTCTTCAGGAATCATGCAAGTTGGTTGGCAATGGGTAAATGATAGTTGGCATTATTATGCCACTTCAGGAGCTCTGCAAACAGGATGGCTTAAAGATGGGGACACTTGGTATTATCTAGATGCTAAGGAAGGAACCATGTTGGTCGGTCTCCGTGCAGTAAATGGTGAACAGTACTACTTTAGCACTTCGGGTGCTATGCAGACAGGTTGGAAGTGGATTGATGGTCAGTATCGATACTTCCAAGCAAGTGGCGCCATGAAGACTGGCTGGATCAAAGATCAAGGCAAGTGGTATCATCTTGAAAAAGAAAGTGGAACCATGTTGGTCGGTCTTCATACGGTGAATGCTCAGACCTACTATTTTGGTCCGAACGGAGCTATGCAAACAGGTTGGAAACAGCTTGATGGTAATTGGTACTATTTCCAAGCTGATGGTTCTTTGTTGAAGAACGCAACAACACCTGATGGTTACAAAGTAAACGAAGAAGGTATCTGGAAACAGGCTGTTGCTGCTGTAAATAGCGAGGCAGTCAAGCCAGAACAGAAACAAGAAGCTAATTCCTCTATTGTTGAACAACCTAAACAAGATTCAAATCTAGAAGCCAACGCTTCGGAAAAGAAAGAAAACGAATAAAGAAGAAATCCCCTACTGGCAACTAATTTATCAGTAGGGGATTTTTTTAATTTCGTTTTAATTTAGCAAGTACAAGGTTCAGTGCATAGTGGAGTGTTTTATCTTTGGTGATAAAGAGTGTCAAGAGATAATAGATACCACAAGCCGCAACAGTCGAGAGAACCATGAGAATCATGTTGAAGTTGACTGTATAAGAGTTGATTTGGAAAAGGAATTTAAACGCAAAATAAATCGGTATGAATCCAAGGGATACAATAGTGTAACGTGTCAGAGTAGCAAAGATTTCTTTCAAATCAATCAGTTGGTGTTTCTGGATAAAGCGTATTTCCAGGAGAACGACGATAGTCTCTGCAAGAATAGTTGTAGCGATATAGTACTCAGGTGCAAAAATATTATTGAAATACAAGATGCTATTTAATAGTATATTGGCGCCACCGCCAAGGAAGTAAAAGGCAGTCAAACGATTTTCGTGGTCATTGATAAAGATAATTTGTTTACCAAGGATCAACTCAATGGCCCAGATGATGGTACGGAAGGCGAAGACACTAGTCACGATACCCGCTTCGAGGTATTTTTCAGAAGAGTAGATAACTGCTGCGTAGTTTCCTAATACCATAATCCCAATACTGGTTGGAATGATGAGGAAGTAAAAGAGGGCAGCTCCTTGATTCAGAAGATTATTATAAGACTCGTAGTCTTTCTTACCGAGATAGTAGCCGAGGCGCGGAATACTGACGTTGATAGCTCCACTCAAGACACTGGCTATCAGCATGACAATGCTGGAAGCAATGGTGTAGTAAGAAATGTAGTTTTCATCTGGTCCCTTGGTGATAAACATTCTATCAAGCAAGGTATAGAGCATGTTAGCGTTCGCTAAGAGTAGCATGGTCAAGAGCGGTTTAGATGCTTTGACTAATTCAACAAGACCGATCTTAACAAAGGAAACTTCTCTCTTGATCCAAAGAAAACTGAGCAGGTAGTTGAAGATAGTGGTTGCTGTCATAACGATAGCATAAGGAACGATATCGTCTGCCGTTTTAACAAAGGTGAAGATAGCGACCAGCATGGCAATCCGGATGATCAATGTCTTATAGAGGATGAAGGCATAGTTTTCATAAGCCTCGTTCATCCATTCGATATTGAGAAATTGGAAGAGTGCTTGGGCCCCTAGAATGTAGTAGAGGACTTTCAAATTCTCAATGCTGGTGTCAAAGAAGATAATGAGGAAGTAGATACCTGTCGTCAGGAGAGAGGTGAAAACCGAGATATAAAACAACTTAGAAAAGACGTAGTTGATTTTATTCTTGTCATCCTTGACCTTACTGATAGCTCGAATTCCGTAGTTGTATATCCCAAATGCAGCTAGTGGAATAACGAAGCTAGCCCAGGTATTGGCCGTATTGAAATAACCGTAATTGGATTTGCTGAGAATCCGCGTAAGATAAGGATTGGTTATCAGTGGAAAAACGATATTGAGAATATTGACCAGCAAGCTGGCCAAGGCATTTACTTTTATATTTTTCATTGATCTTTCTTTCTTAAATCTAAAATCATATCTAGTATTATATCACATTCTCGCTTCATTCTTTTGATAAAATCGTAAAAATCTAGTATAATAGATAGACTGAAAGTATGAGGTTACTAGATATGAAGATGAAACAAATTAGTGATACAACACTGAAAATCACGATGACTTTAGATGATTTGATGGATCGGGGAATGGAGATTGCAGACTTTCTCGTTCCTCAGGAAAAAACAGAAGAGTTTTTCTATGCTATTTTAGATGAGTTAGAGATGCCAGACAATTTCTTAGATAGTGGCATGCTGAGTTTCCGTGTGACGCCAAAACCTGATAAGGTCGACGTCTTTGTGACCAAGTCCAAAATTGACCAGAATCTGGATTTTGAAGATTTGGCGGACCTACCTGACATGGAAGAATTAGCCCAAATGTCGCCAGATGAATTTCTCAAAACCTTGGAAAAGAGCATTGCAGATAAGACCAAGGATGATATTGAGGCCATCCAATCTCTAGAGCAGGTCGAAGCTAAAGAAGAGGAGCTGGATCAGGCTGACAAGGAGACTGAGAGCAAGAAGGAACCTTATATCTACTATATCTTGCGTTTCGCAAATCTTGCAGACCTAGTTGCTTTTGCAAAGACGGTTAACTACCAGATGGAAACATCTGAACTCTATAAGATGAATGGACACTACTATTTGACAATCTTAGTTGATGTGGAAAACCATCCTAGTCCATATCCAGCTTGGCTCTTGGCTCGTATGCGTGAATTTGCAGATGATAGTGACATCAGTCGTTCTGTTTTACAAGAGTATGGTCACATCTTGATCAATCACGACGCAGTCTTCGGTCTTCAAAAAATTAATTCATAGTTTTTAGAAATCAATTTTTATTTATCAGAAAAGGCGAATCAGATGATTCGTTTTTTCTTTTCCATCTATAAATAGTGGTTTTCTTGGATAGGAATTTTCACAAAATTCTGTTATAATGGCTATATCAGAAAATTTCTAGGAGACAAACATGACAGTTAAAATTGCTTTACTTGGATTTGGTACCGTTGCAAGTGGCGTACCATTCCTCCTAAAGGAAAATGGAGAAAAAATCGTTCAGTCAGCTCATTCAGAGATTGAAGTAGCCAAGGTATTGGTCAAGGATGAAGATGAAAAGAACCGCTTGCTTGCAGCAGGGAATGACTTTAACTTTGTAACCAATGTAGATGATATTATAGCAGACAAAGATGTTACCATTGTAGTGGAATTGATGGGACGTATCGAACCTGCTAAGACCTTTATCACTCGTGCCTTAGAAGCTGGGAAACACGTTGTTACTGCTAACAAGGACCTTTTGGCTGTCCATGGTGCAGAATTGTTAGAAATCGCTAAAGAGCACAATGTGGCACTCTACTACGAAGCGGCAGTTGCTGGTGGAATCCCAATCCTTCGTACCTTGACAAATTCGTTGGCTTCTGACAAAATCACTCGTGTCCTTGGTGTAGTTAACGGAACTTCTAACTTTATGATGACCAAGATGGTGGAAGAAGGCTGGTCTTATGATGATGCTTTGGCTGAAGCACAAAGATTAGGTTTTGCAGAAAGTGATCCTACAAATGACGTGGATGGGATTGATGCAGCCTACAAGATGGTGATTTTGAGCCAATTTGCCTTTGGGATGAAGGTTGCCTTTGACGATGTAGCCCACAAGGGAATCCGCAATATTACACCAGAAGACGTAGCTGTTGCCCAAAACCTCGGCTATGTAGTGAAATTAGTTGGTTCTATCGAGGAAACTCCTTCAGGTATTGCTGCAGAAGTGACACCAACTTTCCTACCGAAAACTCACCCACTTGCTAGTGTCAATGGTGTAATGAACGCTGTCTTTGTAGAATCTATCGGTATCGGAGAATCCATGTACTACGGACCAGGTGCTGGTCAAAAGCCAACTGCAACAAGTGTTGTAGCTGATATTGTTCGTATCGTTCGTCGCTTGAATGATGGTACCATCGGTAAAGATTTCAACGAATATAGTCGTGACTTGATTTTGGCAAATCCAGAAGATGTTAAAGCAAACTACTATTTCTCAATCTTGGCACCAGATTCAAAAGGTCAGGTCTTGAAACTTGCTGAAATCTTTAATGCTCAAGATATTTCCTTCAAGCAAATTCTCCAAGATGGCAAAGAGGGTGACAAGGCGCGTGTAGTGATTATCACTCATAAGATTAATAAAGCACAACTTGAGAATGTTTCAGCTGAGTTGGCCAAAGCTTCAGAATTTGACCTCTTGAATACCTTCAAGGTGTTAGGAGAATAGGATGAAGATTATTGTACCTGCAACCAGTGCCAATATTGGGCCAGGTTTTGATTCGGTTGGTGTAGCTGTAACCAAGTATCTTCAAATTGAGGTCTGTGAAGAACGAGATGAGTGGTTGATTGAACACCAGATTGGCAAATGGATTCCACATGACGAGCGTAATCTCTTGCTCAAGATTGCCTTGCAAATTGCGCCTGACTTGCAACCGAGACGTTTGAAAATGACCAGCGATGTTCCCTTGGCGCGTGGTTTGGGTTCTTCTAGCTCTGTTATCGTTGCTGGAATTGAACTGGCTAACCAACTGGGCAATCTCAACTTATCTAACCACGACAAATTGCAGTTGGCTACCAAGATTGAAGGACATCCTGACAATGTAGCTCCAGCAATTTACGGCAATCTCGTTATTGCAAGTTCTGTTGAAGGAAATGTTTCAGCGATTGTGGCTGACTTTCCAGAGTGTGATTTTCTAGCTTATATTCCCAACTATGAATTGCGTACCCGAGACAGCCGTGGTGTCCTTCCTAAGAAATTGTCCTACAAGGAAGCTGTTGCGGCCAGTTCTATCGCCAATGTGGCCGTTGCAGCCTTGTTGGCAGGAGACATGGTGACAGCTGGGCAAGCAATCGAGGGGGACCTCTTCCATGAACGCTATCGTCAGGACCTAGTGAGAGAATTTGCGACGATTAAGCAAGTAGCCAAAGAGAATGGTGCCTATGCAACCTACCTCTCCGGTGCTGGACCGACAGTGATGGTCTTGGCTTCTCACGACAAGATGCCGGCGATTAAGGCAGAATTGCAAAAGCAGTCTTTCAAAGGCAAACTTCATGATTTGAAAGTTGACACCCAAGGTGTCCGTGTCAAAACAAAGTAAAGAAATAGAAGATAGGATGGGGAAACTCTTGACCAGAGGACTTCCTATCCTTTTTTTGAAAAGAAGTTTATACTCAATGAAAATCAAAGAGCAAACTAGGAAGCTAGCCGCAGGTTGCTCAAAACATGGTTTTGAGGTTGTAGATGAAACTGACGAAGTCACTAACCATACCTACGGTAAGATGACGCTGACGTGGTTTGAAGAGATTTTCGAAGAGTATTGGTTAAAAACTTGATAAAGGAGAAATAAAGATGGCAGAAATTTATCTAGCAGGTGGTTGTTTTTGGGGCCTAGAGGAGTATTTTTCCCGAATTTCGGGAGTGCTAGCTACCAGTGTCGGCTACGCTAATGGGCAAGTCGAAACGACCAATTACCAGCTGCTCAAGGAAACAGACCATGCAGAAACGGTTCAAGTAATTTATGATGAGAAAGCTGTGTCACTCAGAGAGATTTTGCTTTATTATTTCCGTGTTATTGATCCAGTGTCTATTAACCAGCAGGGGAATGACTGTGGTCGCCAATATCGAACGGGAATCTATTATCAGGATGAAGCAGACTTGCCAGCTATCTACACAGTGGTGCAGGAGCAGGAGCGCATGCTGGGTCGAAAGATTGCAGTAGAGGTGGAGAAACTTCGCCACTACATATTAGCAGAAGACTACCATCAAGACTATCTCAAGAAAAATCCTTCAGGTTATTGTCATATCGATGTGACCGATGCTGAGAAGCCATTGATTGATGCCTCAAACTATGAAAAGCCTAGTCAAGAGGTGTTAAAGGAAAGCTTAACTGAAGAGTCTTATCGTGTTACGCAAGAAGCTGCTACAGAGGCTCCATTTAGTAATGCTTATGACCAAACTTTTGAAGAGGGGATTTATGTAGACATCACGACAGGGGAGCCACTCTTTTTTGCTAAGGATAAGTTTGCCTCAGGTTGTGGTTGGCCAAGTTTTAGTCGTCCGATTTCTAAGGAATTGATTCACTATTACAAAGACCTGAGTCATGGAATGGAGCGAATCGAGGTTCGTTCTCGGTCAGGCAATGCTCACTTGGGTCATGTTTTCACAGATGGACCTCAGGAGTTAGGTGGCCTCCGTTACTGTATCAATTCTGCATCCTTGCGCTTTGTAGCCAAGGATGAGATGGAAAAAGCAGGATATGGCTATCTATTACCTTACTTAAACAAATAAAACTGAGAGGGTGGGGCTTCCCACTTTCTTCATTTCCAGAATAAGAATAGAAGGGATCTATGAAACACTTACTATCTTACTTCAAACCCTATATCAAAGAGTCGATTCTAGCACCTCTGTTCAAGCTGCTAGAAGCTGTTTTTGAACTCTTGGTTCCCATGGTGATTGCTGGGATTGTTGACCAGTCCTTGCCCCAGAGAGATCAAGGACACCTCTGGATGCAGATTGGCCTGCTCCTTATCTTTGCAGTGATTGGCGTTTTAGTGGCCTTAATAGCCCAGTTTTACTCAGCCAAGGCAGCGGTTGGGTTTGCCAAGGAATTGACAGATGACCTTTATCGTCATATTCTTTCTTTACCTAAGGACAGTAGAGACCGTTTGACAACTTCTAGCTTGGTGACCCGCTTGACTTCGGATACCTACCAGATACAGACTGGTATCAATCAATTCCTGCGCCTCTTTTTGAGAGCGCCTATTATCGTTTTTGGGGCTATCTTTATGGCCTATCGCATCTCAGCTGAGCTGACTTTCTGGTTCTTGGTTATGGTTGTTATTTTGACGATTGTCATTGTCGGGCTCTCTCGGCTGGTCAATCCTCTCTACAGTAGTCTCAGAAAGAAAACGGATCAGCTGGTTCAGGAAACGCGCCAGCAATTACAAGGCATGCGAGTTATTCGTGCTTTTGGTCAGGAAAAACGAGAGTTACAGATTTTTCAAACCCTTAACCAAGTTTATGCTAGATTGCAAGAAAAAACAGGCTTCTGGTCTAGTTTATTAACACCTCTGACCTATCTGATTGTTAATGGAACTCTTCTCGTCATCATCTGGCAGGGATATATTTCAATTCAAGGAGGTTTACTCAGTCAAGGTGCCCTCATTGCCCTTATCAACTATCTCTTGCAGATTTTGGTGGAATTGGTTAAGCTCGCCATGCTGATCAATTCTCTCAATCAGTCCTACATCTCAGCCAAGCGAATCGAGGAAGTCTTTGACGAGGCTCCAGAGGATATCCATTCAGAATTAGAAGAAAAGCAAGCTACCAGTGATCGGGTTTTGCAAGTCAAAGAATTAACCTTTACCTATCCTGATGCCGCCCAGCCTTCTTTGAGAAACATTTCCTTTGATATGAAGCAAGGGCAAATCCTTGGTATCATCGGGGGAACTGGTTCAGGTAAATCAAGTTTGGTGCAAGTCTTACTTGGTCTTTATCCAGCAGATAAGGGGAGCATTGACCTTTATCGCAATGGACGTAGTCCTCTTGATCTTGAGCAGTGGCGGTCTTGGATTGCCTATGTGCCCCAAAAGGTCGAACTCTTTAAGGGAACTATTCGTTCCAACTTGACTTTGGGTTTCAATCGAGAAGTGTCTGACCAGCAACTATGGCAGGCCTTGGAGATTGCGCAAGTTAAGGATTTTGTCAGTGAAAAGGAAGGACTTTTGGATGCCCTAGTTGAGGCAGGAGGACGAAATTTCTCAGGTGGACAAAAACAAAGGCTGTCTATCGCACGAGCAGTCTTGCGACAAGCACCATTTCTCATCCTAGATGATGCGACTTCGGCCCTCGACACCATTACCGAATCCAATCTCTTGAAAGCTATTCGAGAAAATTTGCCAAACACGAGCTTAATCTTGATTTCTCAACGAACATCAACTTTACAGATGGCTGACCAGATTCTCCTTTTGGAAAAAGGTGAGTTACTAGCTGTTGGCAAGCATGATGACTTGATGAAGACTAGCCAAGTCTATCGGGAAATCAATGCATCCCAACATGGAAAGGAGGACTAGCATGAGACGACAAACCGCAAACCAGACGCTCAAACGTTTAGCCGTAGATTTAGCAAGCCATCCCTTCCTCCTTTTCCTTGCCTTTCTAGGAACGATTGCTCAAGTTAGTTTATCAATTTACCTACCTATTTTGATTGGGCAGGTCATTGACCAAGTTCTAGTGGCTGGTTCTTCACCAGTTTTTTGGCAGATTTTCATCCAGATGATCTTGGTAGTCATAGGAAATACACTGGTACAATGGGCCAATCCTCTTCTTTATAATCGTCTAATCTTCTCTTATACCAGAGACTTGCGAGAGCGAATCATTCATAAGCTCCATCGTTTACCGATTGCTTTTGTAGATCGGCAGGGCAGTGGAGAGATGGTTAGTCGTGTGACCACAGACATAGAACAGCTGGCAGCCGGCTTGACCATGATTTTTAACCAATTTTTCATTGGAGTCTTGATGATTTTGGTTAGTATTCTAGCCATGCACCAAATTCACCTCCTCATGACCCTCTTGGTCTTACTGTTGACGCCCCTGTCTATGGTGATTTCACGTTTTATTGCCAAACGTTCCTATCATCTCTTTCAGAAGCAAACAGAGACCAGGGGGATTCAGACTCAGTTGATTGAAGAATCGCTTAGCCAGCAGACTATTATCCAGTCCTTCAATGCTCAGACAGAGTTTATCCAAAGACTGCACGAGGCGAATGGCAACTACGCAGGTTATTCTCAGTCAGCTATCTTTTATTCATCAACGGTCAATCCTTCGACTCGCTTTGTTAATGCACTCATCTATGCTCTTCTTGCTGGAGTGGGAGCCTATCGTATCATGATGGGATCCACCTTGACCATCGGGCGTTTAGTGACTTTTTTGAATTACGTCCAACAGTACACCAAGCCCTTTAATGATATTTCTTCTGTTTTAGCCGAGTTGCAAAGTGCTCTCGCTTGCGCAGAGCGTGTCTATGCTGTCTTAGAAAGTCCTGAGGTTGCTGAAACAGGTAAGGAAGTCTTGACCAGTGACCAAGTTAAGGGAGCCATTTCCTTTAAGCATGTTTCTTTTGGCTACCATCCTGAAAGGATCTTGATTAAGGATTTGTCTATCGATATCCCAGCTGGTAGCAAGGTAGCCATCGTTGGTCCAACAGGTGCTGGTAAGTCAACTCTCATCAATCTCCTCATGCGTTTTTATCCTATTAACTCGGGAGATATCTTGTTAGACGGTCGTTCTATTTACGATTATACCCGAGCATCATTGAGACAGCAGTTTGGCATGGTGCTCCAAGAAACTTGGCTCAAGCAAGTGACCATTCATGACAATATTGCCTTTGGAAATCCTGATGCCAGTAGGGAGCAGGTGATTGCTGCTGCAAAGGCAGCCAATGCAGACTTTTTCATCCAACAGTTGCCACAGGGATACGATAGCAAGTTGGAAAATGCAGGAGAATCCCTCTCTGTCGGACAAGCCCAGCTCTTGACCATCGCCCGAGTCTTTCTAGCTATTCCAAAGATTCTTATCTTAGACGAGGCGACTTCTTCCATCGATACACGGACAGAAGTGCTAGTACAGGATGCCTTTGCCAAACTCATGGAGGGACGTACAAGCTTTATCATTGCTCACCGTTTGTCAACTATTCAGGATGCGGATTTGATTCTTGTCTTGGTAGATGGAGATATTGTTGAGTATGGTAACCATCAGGACCTCATGGCTAGAAAGGGCAAGTATTACCAAATGCAAAAAGCTTCAGCTTTTAGCTCTGAATAATCCTTTCTATTTTGAAATCTTATGGACAAAAAAAGTTGCCTTCGGGTGACTTTTTTGTTACAATAGCTAGAAAAATCATGGTCTTAGAAGGAGAAAATAATGAAAGTCTATCAGCATGTAAATATCGTGACTTGTGACCAAGATTTCCATGTTTATTTGGATGGTGTCTTAGCCGTTAAGGACTCTCAAATCGTCTATGTCAGCCAAGAGGAGCCAGATATTTTAGAGCAAGCTGAGCAGATTATAGACTATCAGGGAGCCTGGATCATGCCTGGTTTGGTTAATTGCCATACCCATTCTGCTATGACAGGCTTACGCGGAATCCGAGATGATAGTAACCTCCACGAATGGCTCAATGACTATATTTGGCCAGCAGAAGCAGGATTTACTCCCGATATGACTACCAAGGCAGTCAAAGAAGCTCTGACAGAGATGCTCCAGTCAGGGACAACAACCTTCAACGATATGTATAATCCCAATGGTGTGGATATTGAGAGAATTTATCAGGCAGTCAAGGCATCTAAGATGCGTTGTTATTTCTCACCGACCCTCTTTTCTTCAGAGGCAGAAACAACTGCTGAGACCATAAGCAGAACACGTGCTATCATCGAGGAAATCTTAGGATATGAAAATCCAAATTTCAAGGTTATGGTAGCTCCACATTCTCCTTATAGCTGTGAAAAAGACTTACTGGAAGCGAGCTTAGATATGGCAAAAGAGCTGGACATTCCTATCCATATCCATGTGGCGGAGACCCAGGAGGAATCAGGAATTATCCTGAAACGATACGGCAAACGCCCCCTCGCCTTTCTCGAAGAATTGGGTTACTTAGACCATCCCTCTGTCTTTGCTCACGGGGTCGAATTAAACGAGAGAGAAATTGAACGTTTGGCGACTTCTCATGTGGCTATCGCCCATAATCCTATTAGTAACCTCAAACTGGCCTCAGGAATCGCTCCCATCATCCAACTGCAAAAAGCAGGAGTAGCAGTCGGAATTGCGACTGATTCAGTTGCTTCCAATAACAATCTTGATATGTTTGAGGAAGGACGGACCGCAGCCCTTCTTCAGAAAATGAAGAGTGGAGATGCCAGCCAATTTCCTATCGAAACAGCTCTCAAAGCTCTGACGATAGAAGGTGCTAAGGTTCTTGGAATGGAAAACCTGATAGGAAGTCTGGAAGTTGGCAAGCAAGCAGATTTTCTCGTGATTCAACCTAAGGGAAAAATCCATCTTCAACCTCAGGAAAATATGCTCTCTCACCTTGTTTATGCAGTCAAATCCAGTGATGTTGACGATGTCTATATCGCTGGAGAACAGGTTGTCAAGCAAGGACAAGTTTTGACAGTAGAGATTTAAAAAATATTTCAAAAAAAGTCTGCAAAAATCTTGCATTCTTTTTTTGTCTATGCTATACTTATATACGGTTTGAAAAAACTGCCTAAGACAGTAGGGGAGCTCGACTCATAAATATCCTACCGAGGACAAAACGTATCATGTAAAAAGAAGCGTATTGTACTTTCGTGTCTAGGTTTGGGCGCGTTTTTCTTTTGGAAAAATTCCCCAAGCAAAATAATTACGGAGGTGAACACACTAATGAGTGAAGCAATTATTGCTAAAAAAGCGGAACTAGTTGACGTAGTGGCTGAAAAAATGAAAGCTGCTGCATCTATCGTCGTTGTAGACGCTCGTGGTTTGACAGTTGAGCAAGATACAGTTCTTCGTCGTGAGCTTCGTGGAAGCGAAGTTGAGTATAAAGTCATTAAAAACTCAATCTTGCGTCGTGCAGCTGAAAAAGCTGGTCTTGAAGATCTTGCATCAGTATTTGTTGGACCATCTGCCGTAGCATTTTCTAATGAAGATGTTATCGCACCAGCGAAAATCTTGAACGATTTTGCTAAAAACGCTGAAGCACTTGAAATTAAAGGTGGTGCAATTGAAGGCGCTGTCGCATCTAAAGAAGAAATCGTTGCTCTTGCAACTCTTCCAAACCGCGAAGGACTTCTTTCTATGCTCCTTTCTGTACTTCAAGCGCCAGTGCGCAACGTTGCTCTTGCAGTCAAAGCGGTTGCAGACAACAAAGAAGACGCAGCTTAATCTTAAGCTACGCAGCGTAGCCTAGCTACGGATAAACTATTATAAAATTAAAAACTTATTTGGAGGAAATAACAATGGCATTGAACATTGAAAACATTATTGCTGAAATTAAAGAAGCTTCAATCCTTGAATTGAACGACCTTGTAAAAGCTATCGAAGAAGAATTTGGTGTAACTGCAGCTGCTCCTGTAGCTGTTGCTGCAGCTGGTGCTGCTGACGCTGGTGCTGCTAAAGACTCATTTGACGTTGAGTTGACAGCTGCTGGTGACAAAAAAGTTGGCGTTATCAAAGTTGTACGTGAAATCACAGGTCTTGGACTTAAAGAAGCTAAAGAACTTGTTGATGGTGCACCAGGTGTCATCAAAGAAGGCGTTCCAACTGCAGAAGCTGAAGAAATCAAAGCTAAATTGGAAGAAGCTGGAGCTTCAGTTACTCTTAAATAATAGAGCAACTACATTTGTAGCTTAAAAACACATAAAACCGCTATTCTTAGGAGTAGCGGTTTTTTATATTTTTATAAAGTATTGTCCAGAAATGATGATTTATAAGTATGGGTTGCCTTTTCAATAAATGGGTTATATAATAGAAGTATAGTTAGAGAAGATTGGTCTGAACATTTTTATAAAGAAAAGGAGAAAAGATGGCATTAAATTTGTTTGATGTTATTCATTATGAAGGTGAGGAAACAAGGAATATACTTGCTTGGAGACATCCTAAAACGAATATCAAGATAGGAGCAACTGTAATTGTAAATCCTGGTCAGAGTGCTGTGTTCTTTTCAAATGGAAGAGCAGTAGCTACCTATGATGCTGGAAAACATAAGATTGAAGGAAATGATATTCAGACAGCTTCAGGAATAAAGAACTTTCTAAGTGGAGGTATTTTATCTGACTCATCATTTTTGTGGTTTGTAAACACGTATGATTTACAACCGATTGGGTGGGGAACTTCTTCACCTATAATGGTTCGAGATCCAGAAAGTGATATTCCTGTTGAGTTGAAAATACATGGAAATTTTATTCCTCGAATTGTAGATTTGGAAGCTTTTATACTAGAATTTATGCCAAGTCACCCTGATCTTATAACAGCTACTATTTTACAAAATCGATTTAGACAAACTGCCAGTGGACTGATTAGTTCAGCTATTTCACAAGTAATATATAACTATAAGATTCCAATTATTGACATTGAGATGCACAGTTTTGATATAGCTGTTGGTTTGTCTGAAATTTTATCTAGCCATTTTGCCAAATATGGAATTAGTATTGAAGAATTTAACATTGAGGCCTTAAAGGTAAATCAGAATAGCAATGGATATAGAGAAATCTTTAAATTCCACAAGCAAATTTTGGAAGCCAAAAGCAAGCAGGCGAGTCGAGATATTGAAGAGTATACTTATCAAGAAGAGAGACAATTTGATATTTTAGAAGAGGCAGCTAAAAATAATGATTCTACAGGAAAGCTAATGGGAGCAGGTGTGGAAATCGCAATGGGGCTTGGCTTTGGTGCTAAATTTAGCAACTTGATGAATCATATTGAAGATAGGAATTCATTGGACAAAGATGTTAATCAACATAAATCTGACCTCAAAGGAGAAATAGGCTTAGCTAAGTTTTGTAGCCAATGCGGGACTGCTTTTTTGGAAGGAGCAAACTTCTGTTCTAATTGTGGTCATGAAAGATAGTTCGAATCTTAGGAGAAAATAATTTTTTATACCATTCTAGGTTGGATATTATCTTTATCTTTTGGTTTTTTGTATTTTCAAATTTACTTTTGAATTTATTTGGGAAATCTGGGATTGCCAGAGTTTCCCTTTTTCTTAGAAATCTAAAACTAAGATCTTTTATTTCGTTTTTAGATCTTTCAAATTATGTAATTCTAAGTATGGAAATGTATGAATAAATACACCAATTCCCTGAAAGATATTAGGAAATCTTTTTAAAAGAGTAAGGGATTACTTAGACAAGTTCTATGACAAGAGGATATAGTAGATGTACCAAGTATTTCGTTTATTAAGTATACTTTTTATGGGATTGACAAGTGCAACATTTTTTCTTTCACTATGGGCCGTAACTCTATTTCTTGAACATGGTAAGCCGATTTTCTCAATAGTGACTCCTATTATTTTTTCTTTATCAGGTTTCTTTTTGTCTTCCTTTGCATTTTATAGTTTTGGTGTTTTAGAAAATATAAAAATTAAAGTCAAAGCTTTGGATGAGATATATAATGGAAAGGCTCTTTATAGAGAATATATAGCAACTAGAGGAGAAGATAGGTGAAACAGTATATTAAGAATAATTGGAAAAAAGGCTTTCATTGGTTAATTTCAAATATAGTAATACTCTGTTTTGTAGTTTTATCACTTGCTATCTTTTCTATAGATGATGGACCAACTATCTTTATATTGAAAAATCTTGATTTTATAATTTTGGCAAAATCTATTGGAATTCCCGTTGTTATCAGTTTTTTATTTTTATCATTTCAGAATGTTATCTTTTTACTAGTTGCTTTAATTATTTTATATTTATTTCGAGAAACAATTAAAGATTCCTTTTCCTTAAAGAAATTAAAACAGAAGAATTTACTTCAAATGCTTGTTTTAATCATTTTATCATCATTTCTTGAATTTGAAAAATCTAGGGAATGGTCTATTCGATTTCTATTTCTTTTAGCTCCGTGGTATTTGTTTAGTGTGATCTCAATATTGGTAATGACTTATCGTAAGTCAAAGAGAGAAGAAGAAGTCAAGAAACGAAATCAAATACAAGCTTTATTCACTTTATTTGAAAAGCACCAGATTAACAAAAATACATATCCCGTTATTTGTCCATCATGTAGCGGTGAGAATCTGCTTGATCTAGGGCAAGGTAAATCATGTGATTATTGCGGTGCATGGTTATCTAGAAAGGAAATATAAATGAGACGCTATCGTTTAATCATTTCCAAGGTTGTTTATCCTATAGTATCTTTCATATGTATTCTTTCGGGACTGAAATTTTATCAGTACATCGATAACTACATGAGATGGATATTAGGAAAAAAAGAAGGTTCACTTCATGATTTCTACTTTATGTGGCATTTAATAGTAACAATTTTGTTTGTTTTATTTTTCCTGTTTTTGATTCTATCCTCTTTTTTATTCTTAAAACAGCCACGGATGAAACAATATGACAAAGCTTTGATAACAGTTCTTAAGTTTGAAGAACAAGGTGAAGATGTTATTGAAATTAAGGGAAAAGAATTGCGAGATGAGTTATCTTATAAATTATCAGCAAAACGTGTTTATTGTCCTACTTGTCATAAACCTACAGATGGAGTAATTGGAACTAAATTAACTTGTGGAAATTGTGGTAAAACTTTTATAGTTTCTTGATTTGATGACATTCGTAATGAAACAATCTTAATTTTTAAACAAATAAATTAAGATTGTTTCTAGAAATTTAGTAAGTTTATTTGCTTAAATTAAATTTTATAATACGAAAAGCAACAGCTAAACAGCTGTTGCTTTTGATAACTTTTTTAACTCTTAAACCACGCCTTGTGCAATCATAGCATTGGCTACATTTTTAAAAGTTGTTTTAGCTGTGTTGAGGGTGTTAGTACTAATGCTCTCAACTCGGCCAGAGTATACTAATATCTATTCATCTGATAAGAGAGATTTTATCATCCAGATATTCATAGTTGGGTGGCCGGCGGCGTTAGAAAGTGGTTGTTGCAATGCTGTAAAACCATAGTGCTGATAGATTGCCACAGCCGTAGCCAGTTCAGTAGAGGTTTCTAGATAAAGTTGTTCATAACCTACTAGGCGGGCTTCATGGAATATCCGCGTTATCAACCTGCTGGAATAACCTTTGCCACGACTGTTTTTAGTGACATACAGTTTTTGTAATTCAGCAATCTTATCAGACACAGGTGCAAAGCCACCACAGCCAACCAGCTGACCTTCATCTTCCAGAACAAAGTAAGCTGCTCTCTCTTGCTGTTGATAATAGTCGGCCAAATGATCTAGATGAGAATCAAAGTAGACAGTTCCAGGTTTGTCAAGCCCGAATTCTTCAAGACTAGCTCGAATGAGCTGCGCTACAGCTGGATTATCTCTTACTTCCATTGGCCGTAAGTTCATCATTTGTCCTCCGATAGGATATATCGACTAATTAAACAATACCTTGTGCAATCATAGCGTTTGCTACGTTTTCGAAGGCAGCGATATTTGCTCCTGCAAGGTAGTCAGTACCAAGACCGTATGTTTCAGCAGTTGTTTTAGCTGTATTGAAGATGTTTGTCATGATGTCTTTGAGGCGTCCATCAACTTCTTCACGAGTCCATGAAAGGCGAAGGCTGTTTTGGCTCATTTCAAGCGCTGAAACAGCTACACCACCAGCGTTGGCAGCTTTAGCAGGTCCGTAAAGGATTCCGTTTTCTTTGTAGACTTTAATCGCATCAAGGTCACTCGGCATGTTAGCACCTTCTGATACGCAGATAACTCCTTGAGCAACCAAACGTTTAGCAGCTTCGCCGTTGATTTCGTTTTGAGTCGCACATGGAAGAGCGATGTCGTAGTTTCCAGCGTAAGTCCATACAGAACCTTCATGGTAAGTAGCAGTTGCTTTCTCAGCTGCATACTCAGTCAAACGAGCACGGCGTTTTTCTTTAACATCAACCAAAAGATCGAAGTCGATACCATTTTCGTCGATGACATAACCGTTTGAGTCAGATACAGAGATGACAGTTGCACCAAGTTCAGTCGCTTTTTGAAGAGCATATTGAGCTACGTTACCAGAACCTGAAATAACCACTTTCTTACCAGCAAAACTGTTACCATTAGCTTTGAGCATTTCTTCAGTGTAGTAAACCAAACCATAACCAGTTGCTTCTGGACGAATCAAGCTACCACCAAATCCAAGAGGTTTACCAGTCAAGACACCCGCATCAAATTGGTTAAGACGTTTGTATTGTCCGTAAAGGTAACCAATTTCACGTCCTCCAACACCGATATCACCAGCAGGTACATCAAGAGATGGTCCGATGTATTTTTGCAATTCAGTCATGAAGCTTTGGCAGAAGCGCATCACTTCAGCATCAGTCTTCCCTTTAGGATCGAAGTCTGATCCACCTTTACCTCCCCCGATTGGAAGTCCAGTCAAGACGTTTTTAAAGATTTGTTCGAAACCGAGGAATTTCAAGATCCCTTGGTTTACAGTTGGGTGGAAACGAAGTCCGCCTTTATATGGTCCAACAGCTGAGTTGAATTGAACACGGTAACCACGGTTGACTTGGACTTTTCCCTCACGGTCCACCCAAGGAACACGGAAAGAAATCACGCGCTCAGGCTCAGTGATACGTGCCAAGATGTTTTCTTCGATATACTCAGGATGTTTTTCAAATACAGGTTCCAAAGTGCTGAAGAATTCTTCAACCGCCTGGAGAAATTCAGCCTCATGCCCGTTACGAGCTTTCACAGTTGCAAACACGCTTTGGATATAGTCTTTAGCAGATGTCATATCGTTCTCCTTTTGTTGTTATATTTTATTACATGAGCCATTATAGCAGAATTTTTTTTGAGTGTAAAGAAAAAAACAGAAATTTTCTAAAAATTCTTTCAATTTACAAAACCGAACGTTTTATATAGAAATTAGTTTCTCAAAGAGAAAATCATAAAGTATGGTATAATATTAGAAATAAATGGAATCTGGAGGATCAGAATCATGGTATCAACGAAAACACAAATAGCTGGCTTTGAGTTTGACAATTGCTTGATGAATGCAGCGGGTGTGGCTTGTATGACGATAGAAGAGCTTGAAGGAGTCAAAAACTCGGCGGCGGGTACTTTTGTTACGAAGACTGCGACCTTGGACTTTCGTCAGGGCAATCCTGAGCCACGTTATCAGGATGTTCCACTTGGTTCTATCAACTCTATGGGTTTGCCAAATAATGGCTTAGACTATTATCTGGACTATCTTTTGGACTTGCAGGAAAAAGAGCCAAACCGTACTTTCTTCCTATCTTTAGTTGGCATGTCTCCAGAAGAAACACATACCATCTTGAAAAAAGTTCAAGAGAGCGAGTTTAAGGGACTGACAGAGCTTAATCTCTCTTGCCCAAATGTTCCAGGAAAACCTCAGATTGCCTATGATTTTGAAACAACAGACCGTATCTTGTCAGAGGTATTTGCCTACTTTACCAAACCTCTTGGAATCAAATTGCCACCTTATTTTGATATTGTTCACTTTGACCAAGCGGCTGCTATTTTTAACAAGTATCCACTCAAGTTTGTTAACTGTGTTAACTCTATCGGAAACGGTCTTTATATAGAAGACGAGTCAGTCGTGATTCGTCCTAAGAATGGTTTTGGTGGCATTGGTGGAGAGTATATCAAACCGACCGCTCTTGCTAATGTGCACGCCTTTTACCAACGTTTAAATCCGCAAATCCAAATCATCGGAACGGGTGGCGTTCTGACGGGTCGTGATGCCTTTGAACACATCCTTTGCGGTGCGAGTATGGTGCAAGTAGGGACTACCCTTCACAAAGAAGGCGTCGGTGCTTTTGAACGCATTACCAATGAACTGAAAGCTATTATGGCGGAAAAAGGGTACGAGAACCTAGAAGATTTCCGTGGGAAATTGCGCTATATTGATTAAGTTTAATAAAAAATCAGAAGAAAGGAGAGAAGATGCTAGCCATAGAAGAGAGTCAAAAGGTATCTCTATCAAATTTATCTAGTCTGAATCTATTTACAGGGACAGATCAGGGCCAGTTTGAAGTTATGAAGAGTCAAGTGTTGAAACAGATTGGTTATGATCCAGCTGATCTCAATTTTGCTTACTTTGATATGAAAGAAGTAGCTTATAAAGACTTAGAGTTGGAGCTGGTTAGTCTCCCTTTCTTTGCGGATGAGAAAATCGTGATATTAGACCATTTTGTCGATATTACAACAGCCAAGAAACGTTTTTTAACAGATGATGAGCTCAAGTCGTTTGAGGCATACCTTGATAACCCTTCGCCAACAACCAAGTTGTTGATTTTTGCTGAAGGAAAGTTAGATAGTAAAAGACGGCTGGTCAAATTGCTCAAACGAGATGCGACTGTCTTTGATGCTATTGAACCCAAGGAACTAGAACTCCGCCAGTATTTCCAAAAATGGAGTCAGACACAAGGTCTGCAGTTTGCAGAAAAGTCTTTTGAAAATCTACTTCTCAAATCTGGTTTTCAATTTAGTGAAATCCAGAAAAACCTCCTTTTTTTACAGTCTTATAAATCAGACGGCGTGATTGAGGAGAAGGACATTGTCGAGGCTATACCAAAGACTCTGCAGGACAATATTTTTGATTTGACTCAGTTTATTTTAGCTAAGAAGATTGACCTGGCCCGTGACCTGGTTAGAGACTTGACCTTGCAAGGGGAGGATGAGATCAAGCTCATAGCTGTCATGTTAGGACAGTTTCGTACCTTTACCCAAGTGAAGATTTTATCAGAGACTGGTCAGACGGAATCGCAGATTGCAACCAGTCTGGGAACTTATTTGGGGCGAAATCCTAATCCTTATCAAATCAAGTTTGCACTGAGAGATTCGAGAGGGATTTCCTTGCACTTTCTCAAACGAGCGATTTCTTATTTGATTGAAACAGACTACCAGATTAAGACAGGTGTCTATGAAAAGGGGTACCTGTTTGAAAAGGCACTTTTGCAGATTGCGGCAGAGGCAAATTGAGCAAAAAACTTGAAAAAAGAGGATGATTGCGTTATCATTTTCATATAGAAAGAAAAAGAGGTATTACAGATGGCTATTATCTTACCAGACCTTCCATACGCATACGACGCTTTGGAACCATACATCGATGCAGAAACAATGCACTTGCACCATGACAAACACCATCAAACTTATGTCAACAATGCCAATGCAGCTCTTGAAAAACACCCTGAAATTGGTGAAGACCTTGAAGCTTTGCTTGCTGATGTAGACTCTATCCCAGCTGATATCCGTCAAGCACTTATCAATAATGGTGGTGGACACTTGAACCACGCTCTTTTCTGGGAATTGATGACTCCTGAAAAAACTGCTCCATCAGCAGAACTTGCAGCAGCAATCGACGCAACATTTGGTTCATTTGAAGAATTCCAAGCAGCCTTTACAGCAGCAGCTACAACTCGCTTTGGTTCTGGATGGGCTTGGTTGGTTGTCAACAAAGAAGGGAAGCTTGAAGTGACTTCAACAGCAAACCAAGACACCCCAATCTCAGATGGTAAAAAACCAATCTTGGGCTTGGACGTTTGGGAACATGCTTACTACGTGAAATACCGCAACGTGCGTCCTGACTACATCAAAGCTTTTTTCTCAGTGATTAACTGGAACAAGGTAGACGAGCTTTACGCAGCAGCTAAATAATAAAATATGGAGGGAAGAATTGTTCTTCTCTTTTTAAGGTTATAAAGCAGAAGTCTGACAGAATCGTCAGACTTTTTTCATTTTCAGGATATTCGTGCCAACTTGTAGAAAATATGGTAAAATAGAGTGTTAAGTAATCGTGGAAAAGGAAGACTATGCGTAAAGAAATTGCACCTGAATTATACAACTATAACAAGTTTCCTGGCCCAGAATTTCATGTAAATGGGGATAAGGTTGAGACTGAAGAGATCGCTTTTACCTTGGTTGAAAATATCAAGGATGCTTTCGATGTGACAGTCTTTAATCAACGCTTTTCAGAAGTGTTGACCAAGTTTGATTATGTCGTGGGGGACTGGAGTAATGAACAGCTCCGCCTACGTGGTTTTTACAAAGACGATCGAACAGAGGAAAAAATTGAAAAAATCAGTCGTTTACAGGACTATCTTTTGGAGTACTGTAGTTATGGTTGTGCCTATTTTGTTCTAGAAAATCAAGCACCTAAGCGTGCGTCATTTGACAAGAAAATGCGTAAAAAGGAAGAGGAAAACCTTCCTAGAAGAGGGAAGAAATCTTCGCAAAACAAGAGAAAACCAAATGCGGATAAGCGAAATAGACGTCGTCATAAGGATCAAAAGTCTCAGAAAGAGGACAAGGGACAGCGCCATTTTGTCATTCGTCAGAAATAGATAGAGAATAAGGAGAAGAGATGAAACCGTCTATTTATAGTTTAACACGTCAAACCATGCAAGAATGGGTATTAGAACAGGGAGAAAAGAAATTCCGAGCAGATCAAATCTGGGAATGGCTCTACCGTAAACGTGTCCAGTCGTTTGAAGAAATGACCAACCTTTCCAAGGATTTGATTGCCAAACTCAATGACCAGTTTGTCGTAAATCCTTTGAAACAGCGGATCGTACAAGAGTCTGCTGACGGTACTGTTAAGTATCTTTTCGAGTTGCCAGATGGCATGTTGATTGAGACAGTACTCATGCGTCAACACTACGGTTTGTCAGTCTGTGTGACCACTCAGGTTGGCTGTAATATTGGCTGTACCTTCTGTGCATCAGGCTTGATCAAGAAACAACGCGACCTCAATAACGGGGAAATCGTAGCACAGATTATGCTGGTTCAGAAATACTTTGATGAACGTGGTCAGGATGAACGTGTCAGCCATATCGTTGTTATGGGAATTGGTGAACCATTTGATAATTACAACAATGTTTTGAATTTTGTCCGTACCATCAATGATGACAAGGGGATGGCTATCGGTGCTCGTCACATCACTGTTTCAACTTCAGGTTTGGCCCATAAAATTCGTGACTTTGCTAATGAAGGCGTACAGGTCAATCTGGCTGTGTCTCTTCACGCACCCAATAATGAATTGCGCTCAAGCATCATGAAGATCAACCGTGCCTTTCCGATTGAAAAGCTCTTTGCAGCTATTGAGTACTATATCGAAACAACCAATCGCCGTGTGACCTTTGAATATATCATGCTCAATGAAGTCAACGATGGTGTTGAACAAGCCTTGGAATTGGCTGAATTGCTCAAGAATATCAAGAAATTGTCTTATGTAAACTTGATTCCTTATAATCCAGTTAGTGAACACGACCAATATAGTCGTAGTCCTAAAGAGCGCGTGATGGCCTTCTACGATACCCTTAAGAAAAAAGGGGTCAACTGTGTTGTTCGTCAAGAACATGGTACTGATATTGATGCAGCTTGTGGACAATTGCGCTCCAATACAATGAAACGTGACCGCCAGAAGGCAGTCGCAGCGGTAAATCCATAAAATGACTAAAAAAAGAGAATTAATCTTAAGATTGGGAGTGGCTATTTACAGTCTTTGCATTGTCTGTTTTTGTTTTACTCCCCAGCCTCAACTTCCTACAGGAGTGGAAACTCCAGGTATTCAAACTTTTGGACGCCTGGTTTTTCTTTTAACTCCCTTAAACTCCCTGTGGAATCTAGGTGAAGTGACCAGTTTGGGACAAGTTATTTGGATCTTTTTGCAGAACATTTTAAATGTCTTCTTGCTCTTCCCTCTGGTCTTTCAACTGCTCTACCTCTATCCAAACTTACGAAAAACGAAAAAAATCCTATTTCTCAGTTTTCTTCTGAGCTTAGGAATTGAATGTACGCAGCTGGTCTTAGACTTTTTCTTTGATTTTAATAGGGTTTTTGAGATTGATGATTTGTGGACCAATACCCTGGGTGGCTATCTAGCTTGGGTTCTCTATAAAGGACTACATAAAAACAAGATAAGGAATTAGAATGAGTATTTTAGAAGTTAAAAATTTGAGTCATGGTTTTGGTGACCGTGCAATTTTTGAAGATGTTTCTTTCCGTCTCCTCAAGGGAGAGCACATCGGTCTTGTCGGAGCCAATGGTGAAGGAAAATCAACTTTTATGAGCATTGTGACTGGTAAGATGTTGCCAGACGAAGGAAAGGTAGAGTGGTCTAAGTATGTGACTGCTGGCTACTTGGACCAGCATGCTGTGCTAAAGGAAGGTCAAACTGTGCGCGATGTCTTGCGGACAGCCTTTGATGAGCTATTTAAAGCAGAAGCTCGTATCAATGACCTCTATATGGAAATGGCTGAAGACGGGGCGGATATTGATGCACTCATGGAAGAAGTTGGTGAGCTCCAAGATCGTTTGGAGAGTCGTGATTTTTATACTTTAGATGCCAAGATTGATGAAGTAGCGCGTGCCCTCGGTGTCATGGACTATGGTATGGATACAGACGTAACAGCATTGTCAGGTGGACAAAGAACCAAGGTGCTTTTGGCTAAACTCCTCCTTGAAAAGCCTGATATCTTGTTGCTTGATGAGCCAACCAACTACTTGGATGCTGAACACATTGATTGGCTCAAGCGTTATCTCCAAAACTATGAGAATGCCTTTGTCCTTATTTCGCATGATGTTCCTTTCCTCAACGACGTGATCAATATCGTCTATCATGTTGAAAATCAACAATTGACTCGCTATTCTGGTGACTACTACCAGTTCCAAGAAGTCTATGCTATGAAGAAATCTCAGTTAGAAGCGGCCTATGAACGTCAACAGAAAGAGATTGCAGACCTCAAGGATTTCGTGGCTCGAAACAAAGCGCGTGTTGCAACGCGTAATATGGCCATGTCCCGTCAAAAGAAACTCGACAAGATGGATATTATCGAACTGCAAAGTGAGAAACCAAAGCCATCCTTTGATTTCAAACCAGCTCGTACACCTGGGCGCTTTATCTTCCAAGCCAAGGACTTGCAGATTGGTTATGACCGTCCCCTTACCAAGCCTTTAAACCTCACCTTTGAACGCAATCAAAAGGTTGCTATTATTGGGGCAAATGGTATCGGAAAAACAACTCTCCTAAAGTCTCTCTTGGGCATTATCCCTCCTATTGCTGGGGAAGTTGAACGCGGTGACTACCTAGAACTTGGTTATTTTGAACAGGAAGTAGAAGGGGGCAATCGTCAAACACCTCTTGAAGCTGTTTGGAATGCCTTTCCAGCCCTCAACCAAGCAGAAGTCCGTGCGGCCCTTGCCCGTTGTGGTTTGACGACTAAGCACATCGAAAGCCAGATTCAGGTCTTATCAGGTGGAGAACAAGCCAAGGTGCGTTTCTGTCTCTTGATGAACCGTGAAAATAACGTCTTAGTGCTGGACGAGCCGACCAACCACTTGGATGTAGATGCCAAGGATGAACTCAAACGGGCGCTTAAAGAATACAAGGGATCGATTCTTATGGTTTGCCACGAACCAGACTTTTATGAAGGCTGGATGGACCAAATCTGGGACTTTAACAAGCTAACTTAAAAGCGCTAAAAAGGCCAAGTCGAAATGACTTGGCTTTTTTGACTAGTAATTTAAAAAGCTTTCAACTTCAGATTTCTCAATTTCTTTACCGTAGTGGCAAATCGGACAAGAAACGAAATAAGTTTTACCATAAGGGAAGAGCGGAATCCAGTAAAGAGTAAACTTGCGTCCGGTTTCTGTAATTTCCCAAGCACCAACATTGTTACAATGGCCACATTCGATAGCAGTTTGCGTATGTCCCAAATCTTTCTGATAACCTTTAGAACCCCAAAACAGAATCATATCCTTATCTCCTTCTATTCAAATTGTTTATTTCTTGCTGAAGTCGTAGTCCTTGACCACTTCGATACTGTCAATGGTAATAGCAGTAGTTGGTTTGTCTTTCTCATCTTTTTCAGCCTTGGCAATCTTGTCGACAATATCCATGCCATCGATGACTTGACCAAAGACAGGGTGTTTGCCGTCTAGACTTGGATTTCCACCTTCTTTATAGGCTTCGATGATTTTCTTTGGATACTTGCTTGTAGGGAGTTTAGCTGAAATATCTGTTGAATTTTGGTTGATGAAGAACTGGCTACCGTTGGTGTTTGGTTGACCAGTGTTAGCCATAGCAAGGGCTCCTCGGATATTGTATAGGTAAGGAGAGATTTCATTTTTGAAACCAGTTCCCTTGTCCTTCGTTTTATCCTTATCATGCCAGATAGATTGGCCTCCTGTACCATCTCCCTTAGGATCTCCAGTTTGAACCATAAAGCCATCGATGACACGGTGGAAGGTGATGCCGTTATAGTAGCCTTCCTTAGCGTGAGTAAGGAAGTTTTCAACCGCAAGAGGTGCTAGTTTTGGAAAGAGTTTGATGCGGATATCGCCTTGATTTGTGTGTAAAATGACCTCAGCTTCGTCTTCAGCAACTTCCTTAGAAAGTTGAGGGAAGTTGGCATTTTCATTGGTCAAAGCGTCATTCAAATCTTTGGCAGCCTGAGCAGCCGCTTTTGAGCTTTCTTCAGCTGAGATGCTGGAGTCGACATATTCATCACCACGTAGACCACGTTGGATACTAGTACATCCAGCAAGGGCTACAGTTGATAGTAAAAGAAGGGTTGCTAGTTTTTTCATTGTTAACCTCTCAAAAATTCATTTCTACCATTGTACCTTAAAAGGAGTTTGATTTCAAATGTAAAAGATTTTACTAAAAATTTTTAGTAGTTAAAAAAATAAAACTCTGTCAAGTTTTTTTCTTGACACCTGTCAAAAATCTGCTATAATAGAACATGTGCTAAATAGCTCAGCTATTTCACCGAAATAAAAAATAAGAAAAGAGACATTAAAAAATGGCAGTTAAAATCCGTTTGACTCGTATGGGTTCTAAGAAAAAACCTTTCTACCGTATCAACGTAGCAGACTCACGTTCACCACGTGACGGACGTTTCATCGAAACAGTTGGGACTTACAACCCACTTGTTGCTGAAAACCAAGTAACTTTGAAGGAAGACCGCGTTCTTGCATGGTTAGCTGATGGAGCTCAACCTTCAGATACAGTTCGCAACATCCTTTCAAAAGAAGGCGTATTGAAAAAATTCCACGATTCTAAATTCTCAAAATAAGTTTAAAGTAGGTTGACAGATGGATACGATTGAAAATCTCATTATTGCGATTGTGAAACCTTTGATTTCACAACCTGATGCCTTAACTATCAAGATTGAAGACACACCAGAGTTTTTGGAGTATCACTTGGATCTTGACCAAAGCGATGTCGGTCGTGTTATCGGTCGTAAGGGTCGCACTATCTCAGCGATAAGAACGATTGTCTACTCTGTCCCAACTGAAGACAAAAAAGTAAGAATCGTTATCGATGAAAAATAAAGAAAGCGGGACAGATGTCTCGCTTTTTTGTGGAGGAGAAGATGAAGGATTTAACCTTTAGACAATTACAAGCTTACTTACTCGAACATTACCAACAGTCTCGAACCGAGGAAGGCCTCTTTATCAAGCTAGTGGAGGAAGTCGGAGAAGTAGCCGAGGTCTTGAATGGGCGCTCTGGTCGAAAAGAGGGTGTCCAGGACTCAAATGAGGAACTAGCCAAAGAACTGGCAGATATTATTCACTACACTGTCGCAATTGCGGCCATCAACGATATTGACCTAACCAAAAGCATCTTTGACAAAGATAAGAAGGCTGCCATTAAGTACCAGCATGAACGAGATTTGGAAGAATTTCTGGATAACTTCCAAGAGAACTAGGAGTAGTCTCTTTTCACTAATATGAAAGGTTTCTCCTAGCATACGCTAGCTAGTAAAAAAGAATGAGAAAGCAATAAGACCAGAGGATTATGCATGGAATGAGTTTGAACGAACTGCCTATAAGACTAAAATGAATCACCTACCCAGTTCTTACAAAGTTGCCATTTGGGACGACTCTGAGAAAAGATTGGAACTAGAACAAATACTGGATAGACTTCCTCAGAAAGAACTAGCTCGATGGGCATTAGAGAACTCGCGAGATTTCTTATCTTTAATTGATATCGGTGATGCAGGTGAGAAAAATAAAATAATTCGGCAAGCTTATGAGGCTTTTGATGCACGATTGAGAAATGAGTTCTCACCTCATGAGTTGAGAAAAGCAGGTTTCGCAGCAAACCTCCTCTCTAAAAATGCCCAAAATCAAATCGCTAAGTACGCAGCCAGAGTCTTTGTACAAGCTATTTCAACAGCCCATATGAGAGGACACGCTATCGTTTCCGCAGATTATGCTATCAAAGTAAGGAATCTCCAAGATGCAGACAAGTTAGAACTTGTAAGACAAGAACGAGAAAAGCAGATCAGACTGGCTGAATCCTTTTTAGCTAATGTAATAGATAAACGGTGAAAGAAGGCATAAAATACCAATCCTAGAAATGGCATCTAGGATTTTACTATGCTAAAATGGATAGACAGTCTCAAAGAATTCTAGTCCATCAATCTTGAGAATAGCTATTTTTAAAGGGAGTAACCATCTATGAACGAGAAAACAAAAGCTTACCTAGCAGCCTTATCCTTTTCAGCAATCATTGGATTTTCTTTTTTATTTACAAAGATTGCTTTAGGCTATACCAGTCCGCTCACCAACTTAGCGCATCGCTATACAATCGCAGCTTTGGTATTGGTCGCTCTTCATCAAACTAAACTTATCAAAGTGAGTTTAAGTAGAAAAGATATTTTTTCTATTCTTCCTATGAGTCTTTTCTATCCACTCTTCTTTTTTTATTTTTCAATCCTTTGCTCTACAGTATATATCGTCTTCTGAAGCTGGAATTTTGCAGGCTCTTGTCCCTATTTTTACTCTCTTTTTAGCATCAGTCTTTCTCAAGGAAAAGACAAGCTTGCTACAAAAGTTCTTTTTAATTTTATCCGTAGCAGGAGTAGTTTTCATCTTCCTTAGTAAGGGAGCGAACTTTGGTACAGAGACTGCTAGCTTGGGCTTTGTCTTGATGTTGGGATCTGTTCTCGCCAATGCAATAAACAATATCCTCAGCAAGTCCAAAGGAGGTCGCTATCGAGCTATGGATATGACAGCTGTTGTGATATTTGTTGGTTTCATCACCTTTAATATGCTAAGCCTGACCTCGCACTATCTAGAGGGGAACATATTAGCTTACTTTGTGCCGCTTGGACAGATGCCCTATCTGCTTTCCATCCTCTATTTGGGAATTCTAGCCTCTATCGTGACTGGTAGTCTCTCTATCTATGCAATTGTTCGACTTGGAGCATCAACCGTCAGTGTCTTTGGTAATCTTGGAACAGTTTTGACCATTCTAGCAGGAGCCCTTATCCTCCACGAACCGATTTATAGCTACCATGTCATCGGAGCAACTTTGATTATTGCTGGAATTTTAGGCATGAATCTGATGAGAAAAAAGTAAAGATTGCTTAGCAGTCTTTTTCTTTATCTAAATGATGCAGAAAATTCAAAATTTTTAATGAAACTAAGTTTAGAAAACCATGATTTTAATATATCATGATAAAATAGATACAAAGAATGATATCAGGATAAAGAGGAGAGAGTGTAGAAATGAAGCCAAATGATATTGCTGAAGCTATTGCTTTTTATAACAGAGAATCTGAGGTGTTGGAACGTCACCTTATAGCAGTCGTAGATTGTGATTTGGTTGTTTATCATCGTCCTGGAAACGCAAGTAAAGGACACATTATTTTTTATCATGGAGCTTGTGGACGAAGTCAGATGTGGGCCCACCAGTATGATGCTTTTGATGGATTTGACCTTTACTTTGTCAATGTTCGAGGACAGGGTGAATCACCTATGAAAGTTGGGCTACCCGACTTGGAAGGCGCTGTTCAAGATGTAGATGCCATTTTGTCCTATTTCCAGTTGGATAAGGTGATATTGGTTGGTCATTCTTGGGGAGGAAATCCACTTCAAGAGTACACCTATCGCCATCCAGAAAGAGTCCTAGCCTTGGTCATGGTAGATAGTTGGGGACAGCATCGTTACCTATCAGAGAAAGAAAGAGGTCGAATCAAATATAGTTCTCTTATGTATAAAACGATTCCTTGGAAGGTGATTGCTGATAAGAACTCAAAAATGTGTAGTGATAACCCTATCACAAGAGAATTGGTTAAGACGGCCATCATAGAAACTGGGCGAGATGTTTTCTTGAACCTTGGAATCACAGGTTTCTTGGCTGTCAGTGAGATAGACGGCTATCATGGAAACCCTCCCATGCTATTAGTGAGAGGCGAAAACGATTTTCCTAAACATCTAAAAATAATCTATGATGGTATCATTGCTTTAAATCCAAATGCGCGTCAAGTAACGATTTCAGACAGCAAACACCAACCTATGAATGACCACCCTGAAGAGTTCAATCAGCTTATTGGTCAATTTTTTGAAGAAGTAGTAGGCCCCTAAGATAGGATCTATCCAACTTGTGAAAATCCCTGGAACGTGATAAAATAAAGGGTAGAAATAGATACAGGAGACAAGATGAACTACTTTAATGTTGGGAAAATCGTCAATACGCAGGGTTTACAGGGTGAGATGCGAGTCTTGTCTGTGACGGATTTTGCTGAAGAACGGTTTAAAAAAGGGGCAGAGCTGGCTTTATTTGATGAAAAAGATCAGTTTGTCCAAACAGTGACCATCGCTAGCCACCGTAAGCATAAGAATTTTGACATTATCAAATTCAAAGACATGTACCATATCAATGCGATTGAGAAGTACAAGGGTTATAGCCTCAAGGTTGCTGAAGAAGATTTGAACGATTTAGACGATGGAGAATTCTACTATCACGAGATTATCGGTTTGGAAGTTTACGAGGGAGAGAACTTGATTGGAACTATCAAGGAAATCCTACAACCAGGTGCCAATGATGTCTGGGTGGTCAAGCGAAAAGGTAAGCGTGATTTGCTTTTACCTTATATTCCGCCAGTAGTTCTCAATGTTGATATTCCAAACAAGCGGGTTCAAGTGGAAATCTTAGAAGGGTTAGATGATGAAGATTGATATTTTAACCCTCTTTCCAGAGATGTTTTCTCCGTTGGAACACTCGATTGTTGGGAAAGCTCGAGAAAAAGGGCTCTTGGATATCCAGTATCATAATTTCAGAGAATATGCTGAAAAGGCCCGTCATGTTGACGATGAGCCATACGGAGGCGGTCAGGGGATGTTGCTCCGGGCTCAACCTATTTTCGATGCCTTTGATGCTATTGAAAAGAAAAATCCCCGTGTCATTCTTCTTGATCCTGCTGGAAAACAGTTCGATCAAGCTTACGCTGAGGATTTGGCTCAGGAAGAGGAACTAATCTTTATCTGTGGTCACTATGAAGGGTATGACGAGCGTATCAAGACCTTGGTAACCGATGAAATTTCCCTAGGAGACTATGTTTTGACTGGAGGAGAATTGGCGGCCATGACCATGATTGATGCGACCGTGCGCTTGATACCAGAAGTGATTGGCAAGGAGTCTAGCCACCAAGATGATAGCTTCTCTTCGGGACTTCTTGAATATCCTCAGTACACTCGCCCTTATGACTATAGAGGCATGGTCGTGCCAGATGTGCTCATGAGTGGGCACCATGAAAAGATTCGCCAGTGGCGGCTCTATGAGAGTCTAAAGAAAACCTACGAGCGCAGACCTGACCTGCTAGAAAACTATCAACTGACAGCCGAAGAAGAAAAGATGCTGGCTGAAATCAAAGAAAACAAAGAATAAAGGAGAACCTTATGCAAGTAATCAAACGTAATGGAGAAATTGCTGAATTTGATCCAGATAAAATTTACCAAGCTGTCCTAAAAGCAGCTCAGACAGTTTATGTTTTGACAGATGATCTACGTCAAAACCTAGCTCAAGTTACCAAAAAAGTAGTCTTGGACTTGGAAGAAGCAAAAGTAGAACGCGCTACTATCAGCATGATCCAATCAATGGTTGAGCACCGCTTACTTGGAGCTGGCTACATTACTATTGCAGAACACTATATCTCTTATCGCTTGCAACGCGATTTGGAGAGAAGTGGTTATGGTGACCATATCGCCGTTCATCTTCATTTTGAACAAATCCGTTAAGAAAAAGAGTGGGATGCAAAGAACATCTCACTCTTTCTTAAATAGACTTTTCTGAGCTTTTTGTACGGTTGAGGGAACGAAACGAAGTCGCTTAATGTCACTGATACGAATGATTCGAGTTACGTTTTTTGAAAAATTTTTGACGATAATTTGTTGGCGAATAGCATCGTGTTTAACAATATCACCCGTAAAACTTGTCTCAGCAAGTATCACATGAACAGCCGTCTTTTTCTGGATGGCTTGTTCAATCATAGCAGTGAGGGAGTTTTCCTCGATTTGAGGATGATCATCATTCCCATTGAGAAAACCATTTAGTTTATCTAGAACTAGTTTGAATGTCTGTCTCATAGAATCCTCCCTTCTTATATATCCACATTATATAAAATTTTCCTAAAAACCACAAGATTTTTACGAATAGACTATAGAAAGCATATCACATAAAGGAGTTAAAATGGCAGAATTTACATTTGAAATCGAAGAACACTTACTGACATTGTCTGAAAATGACAAAGGATGGACAAAAGAACTAAATCGCGTTAGCTTTAATGGAGCACCAGCAAAGTTTGATATTCGAACTTGGAGCCCCGACCATACCAAAATGGGCAAAGGAATCACGCTTTCCAATGAAGAATTTCAGGTAATGGTTGATGCCTTTAAAGGTGGACAATAAAAAGAATCTTGAGTATAACTCAAGATTCTTTTTTTAGGACACAATGTAGTCACACAAAGAAGTTTTAGACAATTGAATGAAAGTCTCTCTATACTCTTCAGGTGGTATTGGATTATCTTTACGAATCCAGACTTCGATGAAAGAGATTGCCATGGTCGTAATGATATAAACGATGTCTTCTTTACTAAAATTATATTTCAGTTGGTAATTGACATTCTTTAGTACCCACTCAGAGTACGTTCCACGTAGAAACTCCTTCCAACATGGGTCGACTTGTGTGGTATACAAGGTGTTAACAATTTCTTTTTTTTCGTATATGAGCGGAAGTATATAGTCTGCTAAAAAGGTAACAGGATCTCCATCATTGTTAGGGCAGTACTTATTAAAGACGCTAAAAATGTGCTGATTGGTCTCTTCGTGAATGTACTCAATAATATCTTCAAAGTTGTTAAAGTGCTTTTGATAAATCGCTTGTCGTGAAATACCAGCTTCAGCAGCAATTTCAGTCATTGTAAAGGAACTACGTTGAGGATTTTTCTTAGCTAGTGTGATGAGAGAACTAATGATTAGCTCACGAGTATTCTTTGCCATAGAATTACCTTTCTGTTTATAATTATTTATAATTATTTTTGTATTAAAAGAAATCAAAATGTTCAAGTTAATATAAATAATCAATGAACATTGAATTTTCTAAATCTTTTAGGTAGCTCTATTGTATCACAAATAATTTATAAAATATAGCTCTATTATTGAAAATGCGTTTTCTGAAAATATACAGTTATTAACCTTTCAAAATCAATGAAAGCTTATTTGGGTTGAATCAATTAGAATACTTTTCTACTTTGCATATCGTGAATAGCTATAATTTGAAGAATAAAACGATTAATATTCATACCGGTATAAGAATAGTCAAGTAGCTAAATAGTGTACAGTTGATTCTTAGAAAGGAAATAGTCCAGAACAATTGTTCTGGACTATTCTTTTATCTTGAAAAATATGGAAGGCTTTTCAATCGTTCTAGTAGGGGACGACCAATGAAACTAATGGCAATGATCTTACCAAGGTCAGGGAGGATAAAGGGAAGGACACCAACTGCAAGTGCCTGATCAAATGGCATCCCAGCAAGGAAGTGGAGGCTGAGAATTCCGCCGATAAAGACGAGGGAGTCACCCAAGAGGTTGGCTAGGAAAATGCGAATGTAGCCACTATTTTGATGGATGAGATAAGATGTAAGTCCAGCATAGACAAGGTCGAACCAAAGATAACCTGCACTTGGGCCGATTAAAACGTGAAATCCTGCACCACCCCCTGCAAAGACAGGTAGACCAATAGCACCCAGCAGGAGATAGAGAGCTACAGATAAAACAGCTTCCCTAGGTCTAAAAACAGTAGCAATCAGACCGATTGCAAAGTTTTGCAAAGTAAAGGGTACAGGACCGATAGGGAGACTGATTTGTGCCAAAACGGCAATGAGAGCAGCACCGATAGCAGGGATAGCATAGATATGAGCTTTTTTCAAAACTGTTAACCTCTTTTCAAAATTATAGTAACTATTATACTAATTTAGAAACAAAAGTCAACCTATTCTTCCAACTAAGGTAACAATTTTTGTAACAGCCGATTTTGCAAGTAAAAAGAGACCTCAAGAGGTCTCTTACGATAATTAGCGCATGGTTACAAATTCTTCTGAGGCAGTTGGGTGGATAGCTACTGTAGCATCAAAGTCCGCCTTGGTTGCACCCATCTTGATGGCAACAGCGAATCCTTGAATCATCTCATCCACTCCGTAACCAAGTCCGTGAAGTCCAACAACTTTTTCGTCAGCACCGGCGGTGATGAGTTTGAAGCGAGATTCTTGACGATGGTTTGTAACGGCTGAGTACATAGATGCAAAGCTTGACTTGTAGACTTTGATGTTATCTTGGCCGTATTCCTTGATAGCTTGATCTTCAGTTAAACCGACTGTTCCGATTGATGGGTGGGAGAAGACAACAGTAGGGATAGTCGTGTAGTCCATCTTGGCATTTGTTTTTCCGTTGAAAAGGCGTTCAGATAAGGTGCGTCCTGCCTTGATGGCTACTGGGGTTAGTTCCTTCTCACCAGTAACGTCTCCAAGGGCATAGATACCATCAACAACAGTATTTTGACACTCATCCACTTGGATAAATCCACGTTGGTTGAGTGTAACGCCGGCCTTTTCTAACTCGAGACCATCTACATTTGGACGGCGACCGGTAGCCCAGATAACTTGGCTTGCAGTGTGACTAGAACCATCTTCGAAATGAATGGTAATACCTTGCTCAGTTTCTTCGAGCTTGACGGGTACCTTGTGTGTGTGCAAAGGTAGACCTGTTTTTTCCATTTCATTGACAAGTCCTTCAACGATGTAGCTGTCAAAACCACGTAAAGGACGATCGCGGCGGACAAACAAATCAGTTTTTACTCCGAGTGCGTGGAGAACACCTGCTAATTCAACAGCGATATAGCCAGCTCCAAGAATCGCAACGGATTCAGGAAGTTGCTCCCAAGCAAAGACATCGTCTGAGCTACCACCGAGTTCAGCTCCAGGGATAGTTGGGATGCTTGGGCGAGCACCAGTCGCAATTACGATATGTTTGGCACGAATCAATTCACCATTAACGCTGACTGTGTGGGAATCAACGAAATGAGCACGACCTTCAATCAAATCAACACCGTTGCGCTTGAAACTTCCATCATAAGACGAGCGGGCACGATCGATGTAGGCTTCACGATTTTGACGAAGTTTTGCGAAATCAAATTGAATATCTGAACTCGTAACCCCATAGTCAGGACCGTAGTGGTGGAAGCTTTCAGCGATCTGCGCTCCATACCACATGATTTTCTTAGGAACACAGCCGACATTGACGCAGGTTCCACCTAATTTTTTTTCCTCGATAACAGCTGCTTTAGCACCGTGTTCGCCAGCTCGGTTCATAGTGGCAATGCCGCCACTTCCTCCACCGATGGCGATGATATCATATTCTCTCATAGAAAACTCCTTATAGCTTTGATAGTCATATTCTATCGTTTTTATTTTTTGAATGCAAAAATCTGCTACGGTAAAAAAATTATAAAAACGCTTGCCAAATTCAAAAAGATATTGTATTATATATCTAGAACAATAACCCAATAAACGAATACCGAACGAAATAATGATCCTGAATTGTCATTGTTTCCATCTGAACTGTAATTGTTTGGGCTTGGTGTTTCTGATATAATGGTTTTTGTAAGGCAAAAATATAAAGGAGCTTGAAAATGAAAAGAAATAAAAAGGCAAAAAAATGGCAATTATACACAGCGATTGGTATCGCCAGTGCTATTGTTATCGGTGCTGCGGGAATTTTGATTTTTAGACAACCTTCCCAGTCAGCAGTCAAGGATGAAACCTCTCATATCGTTACTGCTAAGGAAGGTTCCGTTGCTTCATCGGTTCTCTTGTCAGGTACGGTTACAGCAAAAAATGAACAATACGTTTATTTTGATGCTAGTAAGGGAGATTTAGATGAAATTCTTGTTTCGGTTGGGGACAAGGTCGAAGAAGGGCAAGCTTTGGTCAAATATAGCAGTGCAGATGCTCAAGCTGCCTATGATGCAGCAGAACGTGCAGTTGCAAAGGCAGACCGTCATATCGAGGAGTTAAACAAAGCTCGTGAAAATGCATCAGCTGCACCAGCTTCTCCACAGATTCCAACAGAAGCTGGACTTCCAGAACAAGCGCAAGCAGCGACTTCTTCAGTATCTTCTATTGATTCTCAAATCAGTGATGCCAAGGATAATCGTGCAGATGCTGTGGCTCAGCTCAACAAGGCTCAAGCTCAGCTAGATGCTGCAACTGTCCTAAGTACACTAGAAGGGACTGTAGTTGAAGTCAATCGTAATGTTTCAAAATCACCAACGGGTAACAGCCAAGTGGTAGTACATGTCGTAAGTAATGAAAACTTGCAGGTCAAAGGGGAGTTGTCTGAATACAACCTTGCTAACCTTTCTGTTGGGCAAGAAGTTACCTTTACTTCGAAGGTTTACCAAGATAAGAGCTGGACAGGAAAAATTAGCTATATTTCTGATTATCCTAAAAACAACGGAGAAGCAGCAAATGCAGCCCTTGGAGGAAATACTGGATCTAAGTACCCTTATACTGTTGATGTGACTAGCGATATCGGTGAGTTAAAACAAGGCTTCTCAGTCAGTGTGGAAGTCAAAAACAAGAGTAAGGCCATCCTTGTTCCTTTAACAAGTGTTGTTACCGAAAATGACAAAAACTATGTCTGGCTCGTTGACGACCAGAAAAAAGCGAAGAAGGTAGAAGTTACTTTGGGGAATGCGGACGCAGACAACCAAGAAATTACTTCAGGTTTGACAGACGGTGCCAAGGTCATCAGTAATCCAACATCTTCCTTGGAAGAAGGAAAAGAGGTGAAGGCTGATGAAGAAACTAATTAGTCTCAAAAATATCTGCAGGAGTTATCGAAATGGTGACCAAGAACTGCAGGTCCTAAAAAATATTAACTTAGAAGTTCAAGAAGGTGAGTTTGTCGCCATTATGGGACCGTCCGGTTCTGGTAAGTCCACTTTGATGAATACCATAGGAATGCTGGATACACCAACCAGTGGAGAGTACTATCTTGAAGGTCAAGAAGTAGCAGGTCTTGGAGAGAAACAACTGGCTAAGGTCCGCAACCAGCAAATCGGCTTTGTCTTTCAGCAGTTCTTTCTCTTGTCCAAACTCAATGCACTTCAAAACGTCGAATTGCCCTTGATTTACGCTGGAGTTTCAGCTTCAAAACGTCGAAAATTGGCTGAGGAATTTCTGGAAAAGGTTGAGCTGACGGAGCGCAGTCATCATTTGCCTTCCGAGTTATCAGGTGGTCAAAAGCAACGTGTAGCGATTGCCCGTGCCTTGGTAAATAATCCCTCTATCATCCTAGCAGACGAACCCACAGGTGCCTTAGATACCAAGACAGGAAATCAAATCATGCAACTGTTGGTGGAGTTAAACAAGGAAGGGAAGACCATTATCATGGTCACGCATGAGCCTGAGATAGCTGCCTATGCCAAACGCCAGATTGTCATTCGTGATGGGGTCATCTCATCAGACAGTGCTCAGGTAGAAAAGGAGGAAAACTAAGATGCAGAATCTGAAATTTGCCTTTTCATCCATCATGGCTCACAAGATGCGTTCCTTCCTCACCATGATCGGGATTATCATCGGAGTTTCTTCTGTCGTCGTCATCATGGCCCTGGGAGACTCCATGTCTCGTCAGGTCAATAAAAACATGACCAAATCACAAAAGGATATCCATGTCTTTTTCTCTCCTATCAAAAGCAAGGACGGCTCCTTCACGCAGAAACAATCCGCTTTGACAGTCAGTGGGAAAGAAGAGGATGTTCATGTTGAACCACCAAAACCACTAGAATCCTGGGTCAAGGAGGCTGCTAAACTTAAGGGAGTAGACAGTTACTATGTCACCAACTCGACCAACGTTACCCTATCTTATAAGGATAAGAAGGTTGAACGAGCGACTCTGACAGGCGGAAATAGCACCTACATGAACGCAGTTGAAAATGAAATCGTTGCGGGTAGAAGTTTAAGACCGCAAGACTACAAGGAATTTGCCAGTGTTATTTTGTTGGATGAAGAACTAGCCAAGAGTTTGTTCGATAGTCCAGAAGCCGCGGTTAATCAAATCATCTCTGTCAATGAATTTAGTTACCGTGTGATTGGCGTTTATACTAGCAATGAAGCTAAAACTGCTAAAGCCTTTGGGATCGGTGGTCTTCCAATTACGACTAATATCTCTCTCGCAGCCAATTTTAATACTGATGAAATCTCGAACATCGTCTTTCGCGTCAATGATACTAGTCTAACGCAGACCTTGGGACCAGAGTTGGCTCGAAAATTGACTGAGATTGCTGGTCTTCAGCAAGGAGAGTACCAAGTTGCGGATGCAACTGCCGCCTTCCAAGAGGTACAACAACTATTTGGTTTTATGACCACCATTATCAGTGCCATCGCAGGAATTTCTCTCTTTGTCGGAGGAACTGGTGTTATGAATATCATGCTGGTTTCGGTGACGGAACGCACGCGTGAGATTGGTCTGCGGAAAGCTCTCGGAGCTACTCGGGCTAATATCTTGGTACAGTTTTTGATTGAATCCATGATCTTGACCTTGCTAGGTGGTGTCATCGGTCTTGGGATTGCTGCTGGAATGACCATGTTAGCTGGAGTATTGCTTCAAAACATGATTGCAGGTATTGAAGTTGGTGTTTCCCTCCCAATCGCTCTCTTTAGCTTGGCTGTGTCAGCTAGTGTTGGGATGATTTTTGGAGTCTTGCCAGCCAATAAAGCGTCTAAGCTTGATCCGATTGAAGCCCTTCGTTATGAGTAATATAAACAAGAGGAAAAACAAGATGGACATTTGTCTGTCTTGTTTTTGTATGGATTTTCCTATCGAAAATCACTAAAAATATGATATAATGAAGTGTTAGAAAAACAGGTTTCATTTGCCTGGAAAGGAAAAATTATGTCTGAAAAGAATTTTTATATTACAACACCGATTTACTATCCATCTGGTAAACTTCATATCGGTTCTGCCTACACAACCATCGCTTGTGATGTCCTAGCTCGCTACAAACGCCTCATGGGCTTCGATGTCTTTTATCTGACAGGTCTTGACGAGCATGGTCAGAAAATCCAGCAAAAAGCGGAAGAAGCTGGAATTACACCTCAAGCTTATGTTGATGGGATGGCGGTTGGCGTCAAAGAACTCTGGAAATTACTCGATATCTCATACGATAAATTTATCCGTACAACGGACGACTACCATGAAAAAGTAGTGGCTCAGGTCTTTGAACGCTTGCTTGCTCAAGATGATATCTACTTGGGTGAATACTCTGGTTGGTATTCAGTTTCAGATGAGGAATTCTTTACAGAAAGCCAGCTTGCGGAAGTTTTCCGTGATGAAGCTGGAAATGTAACGGGCGGTATCGCTCCATCAGGACATGAAGTGGAGTGGGTTTCAGAAGAGTCTTACTTCCTTCGCCTCAGTAAATACCAAGACCGCTTGGTAGAATTTTTCAAATCTCACCCTGACTTCATCACTCCAGATGGTCGCCTCAATGAAATGCTTCGCAACTTCATCGAGCCAGGTTTAGAAGACTTAGCGGTTTCTCGTACAACCTTTACCTGGGGAGTACCAGTCCCATCAAATCCAAAACACGTTGTCTATGTTTGGATTGATGCCCTTCTTAACTATGCGACTGCTCTTGGTTACGGTCAAGAGGATCATGCTAACTATGATAAATTCTGGAATGGAACAGTCTTCCACATGGTCGGAAAAGACATTCTTCGTTTCCACTCTATCTACTGGCCAATCCTTCTCATGATGTTGGATATGAAGTTGCCTGAACGTTTGATTGCCCATGGCTGGTTCGTCATGAAAGACGGCAAGATGTCTAAGTCTAAAGGGAATGTCGTTTATCCTGAAATGTTAGTAGAGCGCTATGGACTGGATCCACTTCGTTACTACCTCATGCGTAGCCTTCCAGTCGGTTCAGACGGAACCTTCACTCCAGAAGACTATGTGGGCCGTATCAACTATGAATTGGCCAATGACCTTGGAAACCTCCTCAACCGTACGGTTTCCATGATTAACAAGTACTTTGATGGGCAAATTCCAGCCTATGTAGAAGGTGTGACTGAATTTGACAATGCTCTTGCTCAAGTAGCAGAACAATCAATCGCTGACTACCATACACACATGGATGCAGTTGACTACCCACGTGCTTTAGAAGCAGTCTGGACGCTTATCTCACGTACCAATAAATACATCGATGAGACAGCTCCATGGGTCTTGGCTAAGGATGAAGCCCTTCGTGACCAATTGGCAAGTGTCATGAGCCATTTGGCAGCCAGCCTTCGTGTCGTAGCACACTTGATTGAGCCATTTATGATGGAAACTAGTCGCGCTGTATTGGCACAACTTGGTCTAGCAGAAGTTTCTAGCCTAGAAAACTTGAGCTTGGCAGATTTCCCTGCAGATGTGACTGTTGTTGCCAAAGGAACACCAATCTTCCCACGTCTGGACATGGAAGAAGAGATTGCCTATATCAAGGAACAAATGGAAGGCAACAAACCAGCAGTCGAAAAAGAATGGAATCCAGATGAAGTTGAACTCAAACTCAACAAGGATGAAATCAAGTTCGAAGACTTTGATAAGGTCGAAATCCGTGTCGCAGAAGTCAAAGAAGTGTCTAAAGTGGAAGGTTCTGATAAGTTGCTCCAATTCCGCCTAGATGCTGGTGATGGTGAAGATCGTCAAATCCTCTCAGGAATAGCTAAATACTATCCAAACGAACAAGAATTGGTCGGCAAGAAAGTCCAAATCGTTGCTAACCTTAAACCACGTAAAATGATGAAGAAATATGTCAGTCAAGGGATGATTCTATCAGCTGAACATGATGGCAAATTAAACCTTCTCACAGTGGATCCAGCTGTACCAAATGGAAGTGTGATTGGATAATAGCAAAAAACCAACGTTAGACACGTTGGTTTTTCTTGTTATGTACGAGATTTTCTAAGAAGTGGTCCATCTCCTTTTGAGACCGGAGGACAATTACTTTCTCAGGGTAGGTTTCTTGAACCCGTTGATAGCGTTCTTTAGCATTCTTTGTCCGCCCATCCCAGAGAATCCATCTGACAAAGTCCCAGTCAAAGCGTTCAGGGCAACCTGCATCCATACTTTCTCTGACCTTGCCTCGGTATGTGAGATACCGTTTAAAGGCTCGAAAGAGACAAGTCCATGGTGAAAAATTGAGAAAGATGATTTGGTCGGCTTCTTGCATTCTTTCTTCATAGCAACACCAAGAGTAGTTGCCATCGATGACCCAAGCTTCGTGCTTTGTGAGAAAGTTTTTCATCTCGGTCAACATCCATTCGCGGTCACTGTCTTGCCAACCAGGTTGAAATTGGAGTGTGTCCATATGCAGTTTGGGGATGGAGTAGTAGTTTGACAACTTTTCAGCTAGAGTTGACTTGCCTGCTCCAGAATATCCTATGATTGCGATTTTCATTTTCTACCTTTTCTGATTAGAGGACAAAAAAACAGCCTCTATGGACTGTTTCTTATTTAGCAAGTTTAGCTGAAAGACGAGCTTTATCGCGGCTTGCTTTGTTTTTATGAATCAAACCTTTAGTTTCTGCTTTGTCGATAGCTGAGCTAGCAGCACGGAAAAGTTCTTCAGAAGGGTTTGCTTCGAAAGCTTTGATAGCAGTACGCATAGCTGATTTTTGAGCTGAGTTTTTTTCGTTTTGTTTAACGTTCAATTCAGCGCGTTTGATAGCTGATTTAATGTTTGCCAATGTTCTTACCTCCATATTTACTAACTATACCATTATATATGAAAACTTAGGTTTTGACAAGGGGAAATTATTTTTTTAGGTAAATTTCATCGATTTCATGGTTTTTAGTTTTGTGGAGAATGACCTCGGCGCGATTCCTTGTCGGTTCGATATAGTTTTGTAGATTTGTGAGATTAATACTGGTCCAAACCTGGTGTGCAAAGGATTCAACTTCTCCAATTGGCATTTGCGTAAAGCGGTGGTAGTAGCTGTTGGGATCATTTTGGGCAAAGCTGAGTAGTTTTAAGAAACGATCCAGATACCAGCTTTCAATATCCTCGACAGCGGCATCCACATAGATGGAGAAATCAAAGAAATCAGTGATGTAAAGGCGCTCATTTTGAGGATTTTGAAAGACATTAATCCCCTCGACAATGACAAAATCAGCAGCTTTGACACGTTGTTTCTCTCCAGGAACGATGTCATACACTTCATGAGAATAGACAGGAATATCGACATCTTGCCCGTTCTTAAGGCGATCAAGAAAATTTAGCAAGGTTTCCATATCATAACTTTCAGGAAAACCTTTGCGATTTAAGATATCTTGGTCAATCAAGGTTTGATTGGGATAGAGAAAACCGTCAGTTGTCACCAATTCTACAGTAGCGTCCGGGAGAGTACGTGATAGAAGAATCTGAAGTAAGCGACTAGTAGTCGATTTCCCCACAGCAACACTTCCAGAAACCCCAATGATAAAAGGTTGGGATTTACTTTCACGTTGGAGGAAAATTCCTTTTGAAAATGCCAAATCATCCTTAGTGCGCTTGTAAATATGGATAAGATGGACAAGGGGAAGATAGACATCTGTTACGTCTTGCAAACTAATCTGGTCATTGAAACTCTTGATGGATTCTAACTCTTCCTCAGTCAAGGGAGGGGTTGTTTTGCGATGCAATGATTGCCAAGTCTGGCGACTGATTTTTTCAAAATGTAAAAATTCGTTGGTCATTTGTTTTCCCCTAGATATTTTGTTTATCATACCATAAAAAGCCCAAAAAATAAAGCGGTTTCTTGATGGTAGTAAGTCAATATCGTATAATAGAGGTAGATGGAGGTTGAATAATTTAATAATGAGATAGGGAATTGTTTCTGAAGACTTATCAGTTATTAAAAGTGAGCTTTTTAGTTCGCAACTTATAGGAGGTACACAATGAAAATCTTGAGATGTTACATATTGGAATTCTGTTTTATTTTAAGTTTTGCACTACCTTTTATAAGGGGTGCGAATGCGGATAATGGTAGACGCTTTGTGGAAATCTATTACGGTTTTACTTTTTTGATGGAACATGCCATTGTAACAGTTATCTTTATCTGTTCACTCTTGATTGCTTGGCTAGAAAAAAAGCAGTGGACGAAATGGCTTGCTGCTGGTAGTTATCTATTTTTGATTTTGTGGATTGCTACAGAAGGATATCTATTCCGTATGTCACTAGAAGATTTGATACGACTTTGGACAAGTTTGGAAATCTTGACACAAACTTATCAGTTGGGTTTTTATCTAAACATCCTATTGGGAATCCTGTTGATAATAAAGTATTTTAAGGTTAAGAAATAGTAATAAAAATGCGCCTGATTACAGACGATCTGTTTTTTTCCTGACTATGATAATTTGTAGTTCCCGATAGATTGTAATGTATTTCTAATAGTTGAAAGAGATTGAAAAAAGGTTTTTTGACTAGGATTCTTCAGTCTTTTTCATTTGATCATCACTTTGTAAACGATTTACAATTCAAGCCAAATTATGGTAAAATAGTTTTATGAGTAAAATGTATTATGCAGAAAATCCTGATGCTGCTCACGACATTCATGAGTTGAGAGTGGAGTTGTTGGGAGAAAACATGACCTTTTTGACGGATGCGGGTGTTTTTAGCAAGAAAATGGTTGACTTTGGGAGTCAGCTCTTGCTCAAGTGCCTAGAGGTCAACCAAGGAGAAACTGTCCTTGATGTAGGCTGTGGTTATGGGCCATTGGGCTTGTCATTGGTCAAGGCTTATGGAGTTCAGGCAACCATGGTTGATATCAATAATCGTGCCTTGGACCTAGCGCGACAAAATGCTGAACGAAATAAGGTTGAAGCAACGATTTTTCAATCCAATATCTATGACCAAGTTGAAGGGAAATTTGACCATGTTATTTCCAACCCACCCATTCGAGCGGGTAAACAGGTTGTTCATGAGATTATCGAAAAGAGCAGAGATTTCTTGAAAGACGGAGGAGATTTAACCATTGTCATTCAGAAAAAGCAAGGTGCTCCAAGTGCTAAAAGTAAGATGGAAGACGTTTTTGGCAATTGTGAAATCGTAAAGAAAGATAAGGGATATTATATCCTTAGAAGTGTGAAAGAATGAGAGCAGTTGATTTAATTCAAAAGAAACGAGATGGTCAAGAACTGACTGCAGCTGAAATCAAGTGGCTAGTAGAAGGCTATGTGGCAGGAACTGTTCCAGACTATCAAATGTCTGCTTTTGCTATGGCTGTTTATTTTAAAGGAATGACCACACGTGAGATTTCTGATCTGACGATGAATATGGTCAAGACAGGTCAGGAGTTTGATTTGTCAGCTATTGAAGGGGTTAAAGTTGATAAACATTCGACTGGTGGTGTAGGTGATAAGGTGACCTTAATCTTGGCTCCTCTTGTTGCGAGTTTCGGCGTGCCTGTTGCTAAAATGAGTGGTCGTGGCCTCGGCCATACTGGTGGGACAATTGATAAATTGGAGTCCATTAAGGGCTATCAAGTCGAGAGAAGTCAAGAGGATTTCATTCGTCAGGTACAGGACATTGGTGTATCTGTCATTGGGCAGTCCGATCAGCTGGTTAAAGCAGACAAACTTCTCTATGCCCTCCGTGATGTGACAGCAACTGTCGACACGATTCCTTTGATTGCGAGTTCGGTGATGAGCAAGAAAATTGCTGCAGGAGCGGATGCCATTTTGCTAGACGTAACGGTCGGTGAGGGTGCCTTCATGAAGACGGTAGATGAGGCGCGCGAATTGGCTCAAACCATGGTGGATCTTGGTAAGGCTGTTGGTCGAAAGACAGTAGCAGTCATTACCGATATGAGCCAACCCTTGGGAAAAGCTATTGGCAATCGTCTCGAAATTCTAGAAGCAATCGAGATTCTTCAAGGAAAAGGCCGAGAAGATATTAGTCACTTTATCTGCGAGCTAGCTCAGATTATGCTTGGCTTGGCTGATGTTGAGAAAACGATCGAGGAAATCCGTCAACACCTGGAAAATGGCCAAGCACTGGCTAAGTTTGAAGAAATGGTAGCAGCACAAGGCGGTGATTTAGAAGATCTCTATCGCCCAGTCAAGGTGGCGCATGTGGTGGAAATCCCTGCTCAAGAAACGGGTGTTATTTCAGCTCTTCCTGCAATGGAATTTGGGCTCTATGCCATGAGACTAGGAGCCGGTCGTGCAGTCAAGACTGATGACTTGGACTATGAAACAGGGATTGTTTTTGAAAAGAAAGTTGGAGACTCCGTTCAAAAGGGTGAAATTGTTGCAAAAGTTTATACAAATGGAAAAATTTCTTCTGAACTAGTTACAGAATTTCAAAAATATGTTAAAATAAATGATGGAGTGCAAAGTTTACGAGAAATTATAGAAATTATCTCATAAAACCAGGGAGAATCCGAATATGAAGTTAAATAAATATATTGATCATACGCTTTTAAAGCAAGATGCAAGCCAAGAACAAATTGATTGTTTGCTATCTGAAGCGCGTGAGTATGACTTTGCCAGTGTTTGTGTCAATCCCACATGGGTTAAACATGCGAAAACAGGGCTTGAAAGCTCAGATGTAAAGGTTTGTACAGTAGTAGGTTTTCCTTTGGGAGCAACAACTTCAGCTGTGAAAGCTTTTGAAACAAAAGAAGCTGTTCAAAACGGTGCGGATGAGATTGATATGGTTATCAATGTTGGTGCCCTCAAATCAGGAAATCTGGATTTGGTTGAATCGGACATCCGTGCTGTCGTAGAAGCAAGTGGTGACAAGTTGGTTAAGGTCATTATTGAAGCTTGCTTGTTGACAGACGATGAAAAGGTTGTGGCCTGCCAATTATCCCAGAAAGCAGGCGCTGACTTTGTCAAAACATCAACTGGATTTTCAACAGGTGGTGCCACTATTGAGGATGTTCAGTTGATGCGTGAAACAGTCGGGCCAGATATGGGAGTTAAGGCGGCTGGTGGAGCTCGTTCATATGCAGATGCTGTCGCTTTTGTGGAAGCAGGCGCTACCCGTATCGGAACATCTGCTGGTGTAACAATCTTAAAAGGAGAATTAGCAGATGGCGACTACTGAGTTGATTGAACTAGCAATTGAAACCAGCAAGAAAGCTTATGTGCCTTATTCTCACTTTCCTATCGGAGCTGTTTTAGTTGCCAAGGATGGTAGCATTTATACGGGTGTCAATATCGAGAATGCTAGCTATCCCTTGACTAATTGTGGAGAGCGTACTGCTATTTTTAAAGCAGTTTCGGAGGGGCAACGGGAGTTTTCAGAATTGATTGTCTACGGACAAACTGAAAAACCCATCTCGCCATGTGGTGCTTGCCGCCAGGTCATGGTTGAGTTTTTTGAACAAGATCTAAAAGTGACTTTAGTCGCTAAAGATAAATCGACGGTCGAGATGACGGTCGGGGAGTTACTTCCATACTCATTTACAGACTTAAATTAGTCTGGGCCGCTCTTGTAGTGGCTGTGGTCCTTGTGGCCAACCAATCCATACTTGCAACATCGTTGCACATCTTATTTAGGAGGTTCAGTAATGAACAAGAAACAATGGCTAGGCCTTGGTCTAGTTGCAGTAGCAGCAGTTGGACTTGCTGCATGTGGTAACCGCTCTTCTCGTAACGCAGCTTCATCTTCATCAGAAATGAAGACCAAAGCAGCAATCGTAACAGATACTGGTGGTGTTGATGATAAATCATTTAACCAATCAGCTTGGGAAGGTTTGCAAGACTGGGGTAAAGAACACAATCTTTCTAAAGATAAAGGTTACACTTACTTCCAATCAACAAGCGAAGCAGACTATGCTAACAACTTGCAACAAGCGGCTGGAAGTTACAACCTGATCTTCGGTGTTGGTTTTGCCCTTCACAATGCAGTTGAGGAAGCAGCAAAAGACCACTCTGACCTAAACTATGTCTTGATTGATGATGTGATTGAAGGTCAAAATAATGTTGCGAGCGTAAGATTTGCGGATAATGAAGCAGCTTACCTTGCTGGTGTTGCAGCAGCGAAAACTACGAAAACAAAACAAGTTGGTTTTGTAGGTGGTATCGAATCTGAAGTTATTTCACGTTTTGCAGCTGGATTCAAAGCTGGTGTTGAATCAGTAGACCCATCTATCAAAGTCCAAGTTGACTACGCTGGTTCATTTGGTGATGCTGCCAAAGGTAAAACAATTGCAGCAGCTCAATACGCTGCCGGTGCAGACGTTGTCTACCAAGCGGCTGGAGGTACAGGTGCTGGTGTCTTTGCTGAAGCAAAATCATTGAACGAAAACAAAAATGAAGACGAAAAAGTTTGGGTTATCGGTGTAGACCGTGACCAAGCAGCAGAAGGTAAATACACTTCTAAAGATGGTAAAGAATCTAACTTTGTTCTTGTATCTACATTGAAACAAGTTGGTACAACTGTAAAAGATATTGCCAACAAAACAGAAAAAGGTGAATTCCCTGGTGGACAAGTGATTGTTTACTCATTGAAAGATAAAGGGGTTGAGCTAGCAGTAACAAACCTTTCAGAAGAGGGGAAAAAAGCTGTTGAAGATGCAAAAGCTAAAATCCTTGACGGAAGCGTAAAAGTTCCTGAAAAATAATGGATAAAAGTCATTTCTTAGGAAGCGGCCATTGGTCGCTTCTTTAAGAATTGAGGCAATTTTTGTCTCAATAGAGCTTGTTAATGTGATTAGCAGGTTTTATTGAAATAAAATAAACCTCTGAAAGGAAGAGCATATGGCACACGAAAATGTCATTGAGATGCGGGATATTACCAAGGTGTTTGGTGAATTTGTAGCAAACGACAAAATCAACTTGCAACTGCGAAAAGGTGAAATCCATGCACTTTTAGGAGAAAATGGAGCGGGTAAATCCACTCTGATGAATATGCTGGCAGGACTTCTTGAACCAACTAGTGGTGAAATTGTGGTGAATGGTCAGGTTGTAAAACTTGACTCTCCATCTAAAGCCGCTGGTCTTGGAATTGGGATGGTTCACCAACATTTTATGTTGGTTGAGGCTTTTACAGTAGCTGAGAATATCATTTTAGGGAGTGAAATTACTAAAAATGGTGTTCTAGATATAGCTGGTGCTACTAAAGAAATCAAGGCTCTTTCTGAACGTTATGGTTTGGCAGTGGATCCTGCTGCTAAGGTGGCGGATATTTCCGTTGGTGCCCAACAACGTGTAGAAATCTTGAAAACACTCTATCGTGGTGCTGACATCCTTATCTTTGACGAACCTACAGCTGTATTGACTCCTTCAGAGATTGATGAGTTGATGGCAATCATGAAAAACCTTGTCAAAGAAGGGAAGTCCATTATTTTGATTACCCACAAGTTAGATGAGATTCGTGCGGTATCGAATCGAGTGACGGTTATCCGTCGTGGGAAATCAATCCAGACGGTTGAAATCGCAGGAGCAACAAATGCTGACTTGGCAGAAATGATGGTTGGACGCTCAGTCTCCTTTAAAACGGAAAAACAGGAACCACAACCCAAAGAAGTGGTCTTGTCTATCAAAGACTTGGTTGTCAATGAAAATCGCGGTGTACCAGCTGTGAAGAATCTTTCTTTGGATGTTCGTGCTGGTGAAATTGTTGGTATTGCAGGTATTGATGGCAATGGTCAGTCTGAACTCATTCAAGCCATTACTGGTCTTCGTAAGGTTGAGTCAGGTATCGTTGAATTAAAAGGCAAATCAATCGTGGGGATGCATCCTCGACAAATTACAGAACTAAGCGTGGGACACGTTCCTGAGGATCGTCACCGGGATGGCTTGATTTTGGAGATGATGATTTCAGAAAATATTGCTCTTCAAACCTACTACAAAGAACCACTCAGCAAAAATGGCATCTTGAACTATGCCAATATCACTTCACATGCTAAGAAATTAATGGAAGAGTTTGACGTCCGTGCGGCAAGCGAATTTGTCCCAGCAGCTGCACTCTCAGGAGGAAATCAACAAAAAGCGATTATTGCTCGTGAGATTGACCGAGATCCTGATCTCCTTATCGTCAGCCAGCCAACTCGTGGTTTGGATGTCGGTGCTATTGAATATATCCACAAACGTTTGATTGAAGAACGTGATAACGGGAAGGCTGTCCTTGTTGTCAGCTTTGAATTGGATGAGATTTTAAATGTCTCAGACCGAATTGCTGTTATTCATGATGGTAAGATTCAAGGTATTGTATCGCCAGAAACAACTAACAAACAAGAACTTGGTGTCTTGATGGCAGGTGGAAACTTGGGAAAGGAGAAGAGTGATGTCTAAAAAATTACAACAAATTTCGGTTCCCTTGATTTCCGTATTCTTAGGAATCTTGCTCGGAGCCATTGTCATGTGGATCTTCGGCTATGATGCTATCTGGGGTTATGAGGAGTTATTCTATACAGCTTTCGGTAGCCTCCGTGGGATTGGAGAAATTTTCCGTGCCATGGGTCCTCTTGTCTTGATAGGTCTTGGTTTCGCAGTTGCCAGTCGAGCAGGTTTCTTTAACGTTGGACTTCCTGGTCAAGCACTTGCAGGCTGGATTCTCAGTGGTTGGTTTGCCTTGTCAAATCCAGATATGCCTCGTCTCGTTTTGATTCCATTGACAGTGATCATTGCTTTGATCGCAGGTGGAATTGTTGGTGCGATTCCAGGTATCCTCAGAGCCTATCTCGGTACGTCAGAGGTTATCGTGACCATCATGATGAACTACATTGTATTGTATGTGGGAAATGCCTTTATTCATGCCTTTCCGAAAGATATTATGCAAAGTACAGACTCAACGATTCGTGTTAGTGCCAATGCTACATACCAGACACCATGGTTATCAGAGTTGACTGGAAATTCCCGTATGAATATCGGAATCTTCTTTGCAATCATTGCTGTAGCTGTGATTTGGTTCTTGCTCAAGAAAACGACTCTCGGTTTTGAAATTCGTGCAGTTGGTCTCAATCCCCATGCTTCAGAGTACGCTGGTATTTCAGCAAAACGTACAATCATCCTATCAATGATTATCTCTGGTGCCTTGGCTGGTCTTGGTGGAGCGGTCGAAGGTCTTGGAACTTTCCAAAACGTTTACGTTCAGGGATCATCATTAGCTATCGGATTTAACGGGATGGCAGTTAGTTTGCTTGCTGGAAATTCACCAATTGGAATTCTCTTTGCAGCCTTCTTATTTGGAGTTTTGCAAGTAGGAGCACCGGGTATGAACGCAGCGCAAGTTCCGTCTGAGCTTGTTAGCATTGTAACAGCGTCTATTATCTTCTTTGTCAGCGTTCACTACATTATCGAACGCTTTGTCAAACCTAAAAAACAAGTTAAAGGAGCTAAGTAAGGATGTCTATTACAACATTACTCACCCTCTTGGTCTCTTCTATGCTGATTTACTCAGCACCACTTATTTTTACGAGTATCGGGGGAGTTTTCTCTGAACGCGGTGGTGTCGTTAATGTCGGTCTTGAAGGAATTATGGTTATGGGGGCCTTTTCTGGGGTTGTCTTTAACCTTGAGTTTGCAGCACAACTTGGAGCAGCGACTCCTTGGATTTCCTTGTTAGTTGCTGGTATCGTGGGAGCTATTTTCTCCCTCATCCATGCAGTCGCTACAGTTCATTTCCGTGCGGACCATGTTGTCAGTGGTACAGTATTGAACTTGATGGCTCCTGCCCTAGCAGTTTTCTTGGTTAAAGTTCTTTATAACAAAGGGCAAACGGATAACTTAAGCCAGACTTTTGGACGTTTTGATTTCCCAGTTTTGGCTGATATCCCAGTGATTGGAGATATCTTCTTCAAGTCAACCAGTCTACTAGGTTATATCGCGATTGCCTTCTCTTTCCTTGCTTGGTTTATTCTCTTTAAGACACGTTTTGGTCTTCGTCTTCGCTCTGTTGGTGAACACCCTCAAGCAGCGGATACCTTGGGGATCAATGTCTACAAAATGAGATATCTTGGGGTTGTTATTTCAGGTTTCCTTGGTGGAATTGGGGGAGCGATTTATGCTCAATCCATTTCAGTTAACTTCTCAGTGACAACTATTGTCGGTCCTGGATTTATTGCCCTTGCTGCGATGATCTTTGGTAAATGGAACCCAATTGGTGCTATGCTTTCTAGTCTTTTCTTTGGACTTTCACAAAGTTTGGCAGTTATCGGTTCTCAATTGCCTTTCCTACAAGGAGTGCCAGCGGTTTACCTTCAAATCGCGCCTTATGTCTTGACCATCCTGGTCTTGGCAGCCTTCTTTGGAAAAGCAGTTGCACCTAAGGCAGACGGTATCAATTACATCAAGTCAAAATAAGCATACAAAAAACGTCAGTTCAAACTGGCGTTTTATTTGTTAGGATTTTGATGGGTTAGGTTCAATCCCCAAGGGACGAGATTTTCAGTTTTATTTTTGATGCGTGCGATATTATCCTTGTGACGAATGATAATCAAGCTAGCAAGTGCCAGGATAATCAGAATGAAGAGAGGGTCGTAGCTGCTCAGGATAAATCCAAATAGTGGAAATAGGAGAACTCCGATAACGGCTGCGATAGAAGCAGTAACGCTAGACAGTGAAATCATACTACCTAGATAGAGGCTTCCAAAGAATACGATTGCTAGATAGAGACAGAAAACAGGCGCAAATCCGAAAATCACTCCAGCACTGGTTGCGACAGCCTTACCCCCCTTAAATCCTGCAAAGATAGGGAAAGTATGTCCAATCACAGCCAAAAGTCCAAATACAAGAGGTGATACACCTTGAAGGTGGAAAAGGATTGGAAGGAGAGTGGCCAAGGTTCCTTTAAAGAAGTCAATCACAAAGGTTGCCATACCCGCTTTCTTACCTAAAATTCGAAAAGTATTGGTTGTTCCGGTGTTTCCAGAACCATGTTCACGCAGATTTGTTTGAAAGAAGATTTGTCCAATCCAAAGACCAGACGGAATCGAACCTAGCAAATAAGCTAAAATTAATAATACAAATGTCATCATAGAACTATTATACCATGAAACGGTATAGAAAGTCAGAGAATATCCTGTGAAATTGTGACAGCTGAAAGGGAAAAGCTTTGCAAAATCGCTAGAAAACCTGTAAAATAGAAAAGATGAACAAATAGGAGGTTCCTTGTGTCAAAAAAGGAAATCAATATTAACAACTACAATGACGACGCCATTCAGGTGCTAGAAGGGTTGGATGCGGTCCGTAAACGTCCAGGGATGTATATCGGATCGACTGACGGTGCGGGTCTCCATCACCTAGTCTGGGAAATTGTGGACAATGCAGTCGATGAAGCCTTGTCTGGATTTGGTGACCGCATTGATGTGACTATCAATAAAGACGGCAGTCTAACCGTTCAAGACCATGGTCGAGGGATGCCGACTGGGATGCACGCCATGGGAATTCCAACCGTTGAGGTTATCTTTACCATTCTCCATGCCGGAGGGAAATTCGGTCAAGGGGGTTATAAGACATCTGGTGGTCTCCACGGGGTGGGATCTTCAGTCGTTAATGCCCTATCAAGTTGGCTGGAAGTTGAAATCACCCGTGATGGAACGGTTTATAAACAACGATTTGAAAATGGTGGTAAGCCAGTAACAACTCTTCAAAAGGTAGGGACAGCAGCTAAGTCTAAGACAGGTACCAAGGTTACTTTTATGCCTGATGCGACTATTTTTTCTACGACAGACTTTAAGTACAATACCATTTCAGAACGACTCAATGAGTCAGCCTTTCTCTTAAAAAATGTCACCTTGTCTCTGACAGACAAACGAACAGATGAAGCAATCGAATTCCATTATGAGAACGGGGTACAAGACTTTGTTTCCTATCTGAACGAAGACAAGGAAACCTTGACACCAGTTCTTTACTTTGAAGGCGAAGACAATGGTTTCCAAGTGGAAGTTGCCCTCCAGTACAATGATGGATTTTCAGATAACATCTTATCCTTTGTCAATAACGTCCGTACCAAGGATGGTGGAACGCATGAGACGGGACTTAAGTCTGCTATTACCAAAGTCATGAATGACTATGCGCGTAAGACAGGACTTCTCAAGGAAAAAGATAAAAATCTTGAAGGTTCAGATTATCGCGAGGGACTAGCAGCCGTTCTTTCTATTCTGGTTCCTGAAGAACACCTCCAGTTTGAAGGTCAGACCAAGGATAAACTAGGGAGTCCTCTGGCTCGTCCAGTTGTGGATGGGATTGTGGCTGAAAAACTAACTTTCTTCCTTATGGAAAATGGAGAATTGGCTTCCAATCTTATTCGCAAAGCTATCAAGGCGCGTGATGCCCGTGAAGCGGCTCGCAAGGCGCGTGATGAGAGCCGAAATGGTAAGAAAAACAAGAAAGACAAGGGCTTGTTGTCTGGAAAATTGACCCCAGCCCAGTCTAAGAATCCTGCTAAGAATGAACTCTACCTAGTTGAGGGGGATTCTGCCGGTGGTTCTGCCAAGCAAGGCCGTGACCGTAAGTTCCAAGCTATCCTACCTCTTCGTGGTAAGGTGATTAATACAGCCAAGGCCAAGATGGCAGATATTCTCAAAAATGAAGAAATCAACACGATGATTTATACCATTGGTGCGGGTGTGGGTGCAGACTTCTCTATTGAAGATGCCAACTATGACAAGATCATTATCATGACCGATGCGGACACCGATGGTGCCCATATCCAAACTCTTCTTTTAACATTCTTCTACCGTTATATGCGTCCGCTAGTTGAGGCAGGACATGTCTATATCGCCCTTCCGCCTCTTTACAAGATGTCCAAAGGGAAAGGAAAGAAAGAAGAAGTGGCCTATGCTTGGACGGACGGAGAGCTAGAAGAACTCCGTAAGCAATTTGGCAAAGGAGCCACTCTCCAACGCTACAAAGGTCTTGGTGAGATGAATGCAGACCAGCTCTGGGAAACAACTATGAACCCAGAAACGCGTACCCTCATCCGTGTCACAATCGAAGATCTAGCACGCGCTGAACGCCGTGTCAATGTCCTCATGGGAGATAAGGTCGAGCCACGCCGTAAGTGGATTGAGGATAATGTCAAGTTTACGCTGGAAGAAGCGACTGTGTTTTAAGGAGTATGATTAATGGATAGTTCAGGACATTCGATTTTTGGAAGTTATTTGGGTTTGGTTTTCTTAGTTTCTTTACCCTCGGCTATTCTTGCATTCTACATTAACAGTCGAAAAAAAAGTTTCCAAGGTTTATATGCACCGATTGTATTTACCTTGTTTATGATCTTGATGCTTTTATTCAATATGGATTCGTCAGAATCCGGTTCTTTAGTGGCATCCTTTGTCATGATTTTATTTGGTTTTCCTTTGATAGCAGGAGCCTTAATCTACACACTTATTCGATTGTGTTATGTCTATCCGGAGAAACGGTGGAAGGCTTTTTTGATTTTCCTATCCTATATTTTAGGTCCCCTATCTGTAGGTATTCTGGGATGGTATGTGGTAAATTTAGTTCAGATCCATCTGTTGACATTCTTGGTAATGATTTTGATGATTCTAGTTTCCTATCTTCCTCCTCTCTATCTCCATTACACCAAACGAAATCAGTAAGACACAGAATACCTTTTGGCTGGGTATAATGATTAATTGCTTAGTTATGTCAGAGATGGCAAATGGTTTACGATTTATAATGAAAAGCAATTTCAAACAGCTCTAAGTGATGAAGGAGTGAAATATGAGAACAGAATCCTAAATGCTTGGACTGATTTTAAGAACAGCTAAAACTTTAAAAGTCGATGCTGTTGCTTTATCGGGTTCTAGAACAAATGACCAAGCTCCAAAAGATGAATTTCAAGACTGCGACGTAGTCTATGTCGTAGAGAATCTGGAAGAGCTAATTTCAGATTTATCTTGGATAGATCAGTTTGGCAAACGTATGATTGAGCAAGAGGTTCGGTTGGAACATCGCCGTCTATTTCTCATGCTTTTTTAAGATGGAAATCGGATTGATTTGACCCTCTGTCCTACGGAGTATATTCAAGAGTGGGTGGATAGTGAAGCAGGGTTCACCGTTTTAGAAGATAAGAAGAGTTTATTTGAACCCTACTTTCCAAGTCCTCAATGTTTTTGGACAAGCCCAGCTAGTGCAATAGAGTTTGACAAAGCCTGCAATGAATTTTGGTGGGTGTCAGCCTACGTGGTTAAAGGGATTTGTCGCAAGCAAGCCATATATGCGACTGACTGATCTCAAGGGCAAGACTCCCAGCCAGAATAAGACCGTCCGCCTCAAGCTGCAGGAAATCTATGATTTCCTCGTGGACTATACTGCCATCGATGCTTATGCTTATCCCAAAAGAACTCACAAGGTCAATCTTCGCGACCACCTCAACACCATCCGTAGCTGCTATAAAAAACGCAAGCCAGCTAAGAAGGCGAGAGAAGAAGCGACGGAGAACAACTAGAATATAACTAAATTTGAGTTGAAAAATTGTTAGTGGTCGCATCGGATTTGAAAGGAGTAGAAAATGATAATCAGACCTGCAAGCACAAAAGATTGTCAAGCTATTTATTCCCTTTATCAAAATGAAAAATGGCTTTCTTTTACAGAGGAAAAAGTGAAATCATTATTTTCAACAAATCTGTCCCATTACTTGGTGCTTGAAGAGGACCAGAAAATCCTTGGCTTTGCACGCTACTTGACAGATGAAGTCATGACGACCTTTTTAGCTGAGATTATCATTGATAAAGCCTATCGCGGAAAAGGATTAGGACGGCGATTGATCGCTGAAATTCATCAAAAACATCCTTTGACTCGCACTGAATTAATATCAGAAGCGGATGGATTTTATCAGACAGTAGGTTTTAAACCTGTGGGAGCAGGACTTAGAAAATCTATCTAAATGAAAGGAGTTGTATTTATGACGTTTGACAATAAACTTGGTCTGATGGATTCGCTTGAACTATCCAAGATGGAAGAAAAAATCAGCAAAACCCGAGCGAAAGAGCTTTTTGAAAAGCAGCTTCTGGACGATAAAGCAACTGGAACCTATGCGACTCTGGCCGTTATTCATGGCTTCTTATTTGAAGAAATCTATGACTTCGCCTGCCAGATTCGGACAGTCAATCTCGCCAAAGGGAATGTTCGCTTTGCGCCTGTCATGTATCTAGCAGCTTCCTTGGAAAATATTGACAGGATGCCTCAGCAGACCTTTGAGCAGATTGTCGAAAAGTACCTTGAGCTAAATATCGCCCACCCTTTTTGAGAAGGAAACGGAAGAAGTATGAGGCTCTGGCAGGATCATCTCCTCAAGGCTGAGCTGGGGCAAGTCGTGGACTGGTCTCACGTGGACAAGGAAGATTACCTCCTAGCCACGAAGCGTAGCGCGGTATCGACTGGCAAACTCAAGTATCTCCTCTTGAATAATCAAACTGAAGACCTCACTCAGGCCTGTTTATTTAAGGGTGTGGATGCTTCATATTATTACGAAGGGTATAACCTTTACCAGACAGGGGAGATATAAAGTTCAAGTAAAGGTGATGATTATCTTTTGTAGGTAAACAATCGCTAAAACTATTGGAGGTGTGGTATTGATTACGTTGTTAATGTTGCCTTTTTTCCTTGTTCTCCTAGCCATTTTGGGAATTATATATGATTTAATGACCAATAAAGGTAGAAAAGAGTGTGCTCGCACAGTATCCTTGTTTATATTGAACATCCTCACTATTGGTATCTGTCTATTAGATCTACCAATGGAAAGTAAACCATACTCAGGAATAGGGTTTATCTTATTTTATGCACTTGCGTTCACCCCTTTGATGATTGTTTTTTCACTATATACTCTCTATAGAATTGGAAAACATTATAGGTATTTTAAGAGTAAGTTTGCTATAATACTTCGATTCAATGCTATTTTACTTTTCCTTCTTTCATTAGTAAATACTTTTGTATTATGGAGAAGTTTTCAAATATATCATAGAAACGATATGAATTTGTTTTATTTTATTTTAATCGTTTCGGGAATTTGTTCAACTATTCAATTGATAGTAGGCGAACTTGAGATGAAAAGAATACGAGGCATCCAAAAACAAGAGGAGCAAGACGGCAATGAAAAATAATTCTATAAAAGATATGTGCAGACAACATAGAAGTGAAGCGCAAATGTTTGATCTAATTTTACAAACCGCAAAAAGTCTAAAAGTCGAGGCTGTCGCCATGTCTGGTTCACGAACGGATACAAAAGTATCAAAAGACGAGTTTCAAGACTATGATGTTGTTTATGTCGTGGACGACTTAGATAATCTGACGAGTGACCTTTCTTGGTTAGACCAGTTTGGCACTCGTATCATTGAGCAGTATAATGTACTAGGCAACCGTCGACTTTATCTGATGCTATTTGAAGATGGAAATCGGATTGATTTGACCCTCTGCCCCAAAGACCACATTCAAGAGTGGGTGGATAGTGAAGCTGATTATACAGTTTTGAAAGATGAGAAAGGCTTGTTTGAGTCCTATACTACAAGTCCTCAACGTTACTGGACAAATCCAGCTAGTCAGACAGATTTCGAAAAAGCCTGCAATGAATTTTGGTGGGTATCAGCCTACGTGGTCAAAGGGATTTGTCGTAAGCAAGTCATCTATGCAACCGACCATCTCTACGGGATTTGCCAACAAGAACTCTTGAAGGTTTTGGCTTGGCAGGTTTCAAGTGATAGGGGAACAGTCGATATCGGCAAGAACTACAAGTATCTCTTTAACTATTTACCTGCTGAGAAAGAGAAACAATTCTCAAATCTGCTTGATTTCTCAAGTTTAGATAAAATCACTCAGTCTTTATATGCTACCATGGAACTTTTCCACCAAGAGGCTCAAATCCTTGCCCAAAAGATGGGATTTGACTACGATAAAGAAGTAGCTGAGAAGATGATTAAGTATGCTGAGGAGAGGTTGAACTAGTATGTTAGATTATGTATTTGTTACATTTTTTATGGGATTCCCAGGAGTACAAATTTTAGTATTGGTGTCCTCTATATTTCTAGCTATCAAAAGAAATAAGTTACATAAAAGGGTGTATGGATTATTTTTCCCGATTATTATAACGATGTGTAATATTTGGCTTATTTCAATAGATCGCACAGAGCTTTTTGATGATGCTTTAAGATTTTCGTTCTTTCTAATTTCTTTTTGTTTACCTATGCTTATTTCTTCCACGCTCTATCACTCAATACGCTTATATTATTTATACAAATCAATCAAGTGGAGAGTCTTCCCTATCAGTATCTGTTATTTATTTGGTTTAATTTTTCATTATCTTAATACAATGCATTGGGAGGAGCTATTTCAAGGGCAAAAGTTTATGTTTAATATCTTGCTGATATCAACTGCTATAGTTTCTTATTTACCTTGTCAATATTTATACACACTTCAAAGAAGAAAGAATAATCCATAGGAAATAGTTGCCTTTGCTTAATCTAAATAAGTGTTTGTGAATGACTTAAATAGTATCTAAAAATATTTTTCTTAATACCAATTTTAATGTAAAAACCTACTCTACATTCTTTGAAAGGAGTTGAACACGCCCTAAATGCTGTGTGAAAAAGATAAATTCTCTTGTGAGCATCGCTCACTGCAATAATTTCCTATTTTCTCTTTGCATTTTACGGGCTTTGTATCCTATATGAGTAACATTCAAAACATGTCCCTTGAGGACATCATGGGAGAGCGCTTTGGTCGCTACTCCAAGTACATCATTCAAGACCGGGCTTTGCCAGATATTCGTGATGGCTTGAAGCCGGTTCAGCGCCGTATCCTTTATTCGATGAATAAGGATGGCAATACCTTTGACAAGAGCTACCGTAAATCTGCCAAGTCAGTCGGGAATATCATGGGGAATTTCCACCCACACGGGGATTCTTCCATCTATGATGCCATGGTCCGTATGTCTCAGGACTGGAAAAATCGTGAGATTCTAGTTGAAATGCACGGTAATAACGGTTCTATGGACGGAGATCCGCCTGCGGCTATGCGTTATACCGAGGCTCGTTTGTCTGAGATTGCTGGTTATCTTCTTCAAGATATCGAGAAAAAGACAGTTCCCTTTGCTTGGAACTTTGACGATACCGAGAAAGAACCGACGGTTTTGCCAGCAGCCTTTCCAAACCTCTTAGTCAATGGTTCGACTGGGATTTCGGCTGGTTATGCTACAGACATTCCTCCGCATAATTTGGCTGAAGTCATTGATGCGACGGTTTACATGATTGACCACCCAACAGCCAAGGTGGACAAACTCATGGAATTCTTGCCTGGACCTGACTTCCCTACAGGGGCTATCATCCAGGGTCGTGATGAAATCAAGAAAGCCTATGAAACTGGGAAAGGGCGCGTCGTTGTTCGTTCTAAGACGGAGGTTGAAAAGCTAAAAGGCGGTAAGGAACAAATCGTTATCACTGAGATTCCTTATGAAATCAATAAAGCCAATCTGGTCAAGAAAATTGATGATGTTCGCGTCAATAACAAGGTGGCAGGTATTGCTGAGGTTCGTGATGAGTCTGACCGTGACGGTCTTCGTATTGCTATTGAGCTTAAGAAAGATGCTAATACCAAGCTTGTACTCAACTATCTCTTCAAATACACCGACTTGCAAATCAACTACAACTTTAACATGGTGGCGATTGACAATTTCACACCTCGTCAGGTTGGGATTGTCCCAATCCTGTCTAGCTATATCGCCCACCGTCGTGAAGTGATTTTGGCGCGTTCCCGCTTTGACAAGGAAAAGGCTGAGAAACGTCTTCATATCGTTGAAGGTTTGATTCGCGTGATTTCGATTTTGGACGAAGTTATTGCTCTTATCCGTGCCTCTGAGAATAAGGCTGACGCCAAGGAAAACCTCAAGGTCAGCTATGAGTTTACAGAAGAGCAGGCTGAGGCCATCGTTACCTTGCAACTTTACCGTTTGACCAATACAGACGTGGTTGTCTTGCAGGAAGAAGAAGCAGAATTGCGTGAAAAGATTGCCATGCTTGCGGCTATCATCGGTGATGAACGGACTATGTACAATCTCATGAAGAAAGAACTTCGTGAGGTTAAAAAGAAATTTGCGACACCACGTTTGAGTACTTTGGAAGATACTGCGAAAGCAATCGAGATTGATACAGCTAGTTTGATTGCCGAGGAAGATACTTATGTCAGCGTAACCAAGGCAGGCTATATCAAGCGTACTAGCCCACGTTCCTTTGCAGCTTCTACGCTGGAAGAAATTGGTAAACGTGATGATGATCGTTTGATCTTTGTTCAAGCTACTAAGACAACCCAGCACCTCTTGATGTTCACGACTCTTGGGAATGTCATCTATCGACCAATCCACGAATTGGCAGATATTCGTTGGAAGGATATCGGAGAGCACCTAAGCCAAACTGTCACAAACTTCGAAACTAATGAAGAAATCCTTTATGTTGAAGTGGTAGATCAGTTTGATGATGCGACAACCTACTTTGCTGCAACTCGTCTTGGTCAAATTAAACGTGTAGAACGCAAAGAATTCACTCCATGGCGGACCTACAAGTCTAAGTCTGTCAAGTATGCCAAACTCAAAGACGAGACAGACCAGATAGTAGCAGTAGCTCCAATCAAACTAGATGATGTTCTCTTGATTAGTCAAAACGGTTATGCCCTTCGTTTTAATATCGAAGAGGTTCCAGTTGTTGGTTCCAAGGCGGCAGGGGTCAAGGCTATGAACCTGAAAGCAGATGATGTCCTCCAATCCGCATTTATCTGTAACACTTCATCCTTCTACCTCTTGACCCAACGTGGTAGCTTGAAACGTGTCTCTTGTGAGGAAATTCCGGCGACCAGCCGTGCTAAACGAGGCCTACAAGTCTTGCGCGAGTTGAAAAACAAACCGCACCGAGTCTTCTTGGCTGGAGCAGTTGCAGAGCAAGGTTTCGTTGGTGATCTCTTTAGTACAGAAGTAGAAGAAAACGACCAAACGTTACTTGTCCAATCTAACAAGGGAACAATCTATGAGAGTCGATTGCAAGACCTCAACTTGTCAGAACGTACTAGCAATGGAAGCTTTATTTCAGACACCATTTCAGATGAAGAAGTTTTCGATGCTTACCTCAAAGAAGTCTTTAAAGAGGACAAAACAAATTCGTAAAAAGAATCAGTCCAGAGGGCTGATTTCTTTATGTTGAAAAAATTTTCAGAAAATTACAAATAATACTTGAAATTTTACTAGAAAAGTGTAGAATAGAACACATAGTTTGAATAGTATAAAGGAGAAACACATGACAGTTGCAATTGATTGGGAAAATCTTGGCTTTGCTTATATGAAATTACCTTACCGTTATATCGCTCACTACAAAAATGGTCAATGGGATCAAGGAGAATTGACAGAGGATGCAACCTTACATATTTCAGAGTCTTCTCCAAGTCTCCACTATGGACAGCAAGCATTTGAGGGATTGAAAGCCTATCGTACCAAGGACGGCAGTGTTCAATTGTTCCGTCCTGACGAAAATGCTAAGCGTTTGCAACGTACTTGTGATCGTCTTTTGATGCCACAAGTTCCGACAGAAATGTTTGTAGAAGCTTGTAAAGCAGTTGTGCGTGCAAATGAAGAATACGTCCCACCATATGGAACAGGTGGAACCCTTTATCTTCGTCCACTTTTGATTGGTGTTGGGGATATTATTGGGGTTAAACCTGCGGAAGAGTATATTTTCACCATCTTTGCTATGCCAGTTGGTAACTATTTTAAAGGTGGTTTAGTCCCAACCAACTTCTTGATTCAGGATGAATACGACCGGGCAGCCCCAAATGGTACAGGTGCGGCCAAGGTAGGTGGGAACTATGCTGCTAGTCTCCTTCCAGGTAAAATGGCCAAGTCACGTCAATTTTCAGATGTTATCTACCTAGACCCATCTACACATACAAAAATTGAAGAAGTCGGATCAGCCAACTTCTTTGGAATCACGGCAGACAATGAATTTGTTACGCCATTGAGTCCATCCATCTTGCCATCTATTACCAAGTATTCTTTGCTTTACTTGGCAGAACACCGCTTGGGCTTGACTCCGATTGAAGGCGATGTCCCAATTGATAACTTGGATCGTTTTGTAGAGGCAGGTGCTTGTGGAACAGCAGCGGTTATTTCGCCAATTGGAGGTATCCAACATGGCGATGATTTCCATGTTTTCTATAGTGAAACAGAAGTAGGTCCTGTTACACGTAAACTCTATGATGAATTGACTGGTATCCAATTTGGTGATGTAGAAGCGCCTGAAGGATGGATTGTCAAAGTGGACTAAAAGACATGAAGTAAAGAAGAACTCCGTAGCAGTTGTAATGGCTGAAATGGAGTTTTTTCTTGCTAGTTTGAGCATTTTCTTGTACAATAGAAAAAGTGAAAAGAGGTAGAGTATGAGTAAAAAAGATAAGAAAATTGAAATTCAATTAACGGATGCAAAAGTGACTGTTGGAAAAGACAGCTATGAAGGATACGTTTTGACGATCGGGAAAAAGGTTATTGGGGAAATTGCCGAATTAGATAGCCAATTTGCCATCATAAAGAATGGAAATGTCGATAGTTTTTATAAAAAACTTGAAAAAGCTGTGGAAATTTTGATTGAAAACTATAATTTGACAAAATAATACTTGTTTTATTGAAAATTTCATGATATAATAGTTCTCGTTAAACATTGGAGAGATAGCGAAGAGGCTAAACGCGGCGGACTGTAAATCCGCTCCTTCGGGTTCGGGGGTTCGAATCCCTCTCTCTCCATTCATCAATGGGGTATAGCCAAGCGGTAAGGCAAGGGACTTTGACTCCCTCATGCGTTGGTTCGAATCCAGCTACCCCAGTTCTTAGGTAATAAATTCAAGATAAAAAGAAAAATATCTTAGGGTATTTTATTTTTATAATTGAAAGACGTGAACGATATGAACATGTCTTTGCGGGTGCTTAGGAAAAAAATTATAAGTATGTCAAGTTTTTGAAAAAACTTGATTGTTGGAGGATTTTTTAGATGAACGAATTTGAAGATTTGCTAAATAGCGTTAGCCAAGTTGAGCCTGGTGATGTTGTTAGTGCTGAAGTATTGACAGTTGATGCGACTCAAGCTAACGTTGCAATCTCTGGGACTGGTGTTGAAGGTGTCTTGACTCTTCGCGAATTGACAAACGATCGCGATGCAGATATCAATGACTTTGTGAAAGTAGGAGAAGTATTGGATGTTCTTGTACTTCGTCAAGTAGTTGGTAAAGATACTGATACAGTTACATACCTTGTATCTAAAAAACGCCTTGAAGCTCGCAAAGCATGGGACAAACTTGTTGGACGCGAAGAAGAAGTTGTTACTGTTAAAGGAACTCGTGCCGTTAAAGGTGGACTTTCAGTAGAATTTGAAGGTGTTCGTGGATTTATCCCAGCTTCAATGTTGGATACTCGTTTCGTACGTAACACTGAGCGTTTCGTAGGTCAAGAATTTGATGCTAAAATCAAGGAAGTTGATCCTAAAGAAAACCGCTTCATCCTTTCACGTCGTGAAGTTGTTGAAGCAGCTACTGCAGCAGCTCGTGCTGAAGTATTTGGTAAATTGGCTGTTGGTGATGTCGTAACTGGTAAAGTTGCTCGTATCACTAGCTTTGGTGCTTTCATCGACCTTGGTGGTGTTGATGGATTGGTTCACTTGACTGAATTGTCACACGAACGTAACGTATCACCTAAATCAGTTGTAACTGTTGGTGAAGAAATCGAAGTGAAGATCCTTGATCTTAACGAAGAAGAAGGACGCGTATCACTTTCACTTAAAGCAACAACACCTGGACCATGGGATGGCGTTGAGCAAAAATTGGCTAAAGGTGATGTAGTAGAAGGAACAGTTAAACGTTTGACTGACTTCGGTGCATTTGTTGAAGTATTGCCAGGTATCGATGGACTTGTTCACGTATCACAAATTTCACACAAACGTATCGAAAATCCAAAAGAAGCTCTTACTGTTGGTCAAGAAGTTACTGTTAAAGTCCTTGATGTTAACGCTGACGCAGAACGTGTATCACTTTCTATCAAAGCTCTTGAAGAGCGTCCAGCTCAAGAAGAAGGACAAAAAGAAGAAAAACGTGCTGCTCGTCCACGTCGTCCAAAACGTCAAGAAAAACGTGATTTCGAACTTCCAGAAACACAAACAGGATTCTCAATGGCTGACTTGTTCGGTGATATCGAACTTTAATCAAATTGATAATCGCAAAATCCTTTGTTTAAAACAAGGGATTTTTCTTTTGTCTCTTTCCCATTTTTGATATAATAGTTCTATGTTAGATTCAGAAAAACAATCACAATATCAATTGTTAAATGAGGAACTCTCTTATTTACTTGAAGGTGAGAGCAATGTTCTTGCCAATCTTTCGAATGCTAGTGCCCTCCTAAAATCTCGCTTTTCGAATACAGTATTTGCAGGTTTTTATCTGTTTGATGGTAGCGAGTTGGTTTTAGGTCCTTTTCAGGGTGGTGTTTCTTGTATTCGCATTCCGCTTGGAAAAGGAGTATGTGGAGAAGCTGCTGAGTTTCAAGAGACTGTTTTAGTTGGCGATGTGAGCACCTATCCAAACTACATTTCTTGTGATAGTATGGCCAAGAGTGAAATCGTAGTTCCCATGCTCAAGAATGGTCAATTGCTGGGTGTCTTAGACCTGGATTCTTCACTTATTGATGATTACAATGCCATTGACCGTGATTACTTGGAACAATTTGTCGCTATTTTGCTTGAGAAGACAGAATGGGACTTTACGATGTTTGAGGAGAAAGCCTAATGTATCAAGCACTTTATCGAAAATATAGAAGCCAAACTTTTTCACAACTGGTAGGTCAAGAGGTTGTGGCTAAAACCCTAAAACAAGCGGTCGAGCAGGAAAAGATTAGTCATGCCTATCTCTTCTCAGGCCCTCGTGGAACTGGGAAAACTAGCGTAGCCAAGATTTTTGCCAAGGCCATGAACTGCCCAAATCAAGTGGATGGAGAACCATGTAATCACTGCTATATCTGTCAGGCAGTGACAGAAGGAAGCCTAGAAGATGTTATTGAAATGGATGCAGCTTCGAATAACGGAGTCGATGAAATCCGTGAAATTCGTGACAAATCTACCTATGCACCTAGCTTAGCACGTTACAAGGTCTATATCATAGACGAGGTTCATATGTTGTCTACAGGAGCCTTTAATGCGCTTTTGAAGACCCTAGAAGAACCAACTCAAAATGTTGTCTTTATCTTGGCGACTACCGAATTGCACAAGATTCCAGCAACTATTTTATCGCGTGTTCAACGTTTTGAGTTTAAATCGATTCGAACTCAAGATATCACGGCACATATTCATCATATTTTAGAAAAAGAAAATATCAGTTCTGAACCAGAGGCTGTGGAAATCATTGCTAGACGAGCTGAAGGTGGGATGCGGGATGCCTTGTCTATTCTGGACCAAGCCTTGAGTTTGACACAGGGAAATGAGCTCACGACTGCTATCTCTGAGGAAATTACAGGCACCATTAGTCTATCAGCACTTGATGACTATGTAGCTGCCTTGTCTCAGCAGGATGTTTCAAAAGCGCTTGATTCTTTGAATCTTTTGTTTGAAAATGGTAAGAGCATGACTCGTTTTGTGACGGATCTCTTGCAGTATTTGCGTGATCTACTAGTTGTTCAGACAGGTGGCGAAAATACTCATCATAGTCCAGTTTTTATGGACAATCTAGCTCTTTCTCAGGAAAGTCTCTTTGAAATGATTCGAATAGCAACTGTGAGCTTGCCAGATATGAAAGCTAGCCTGCAACCTAAGATTTATGCTGAGATGATGACCATTCGTTTAGCTGAGATTAAGCCTGAATCGGCGCTTTCAGGAGCTGTCGAAAGTGAGATTTCTGCACTGAGACAGGAAGTCGCTCGTCTCAAACAAGAACTTGCCAATGTTGGAACGGTGCCTAAACAAGTGGCGCCAGTCCCTAGCCGTCCAGCCACTTCCAAGACAGTCTATCGAGTAGACCGTAATAAAGTTCAGGCTATCCTACAAGAAGCTGTTGAAAATCCTGAATTGGCACGGCAAAACTTGATTCGCCTCCAGAATGCATGGGGAGAGGTAATCGAAAGCTTAGCTGGTCCTGATAAGGCTCTTCTCGTAGGTTCTCAACCAGTTGCGGCCAACGAACACCATGCTATTTTAGCCTTTGAGTCTAATTTCAATGCTGGGCAAACCATGAAACGGGATAACCTCAATACCATGTTTGGCAATATTCTCAGCCAGGCGGCTGGATTTTCACCTGAAATCCTGGCAATTTCCCTAGAGGAATGGAAAGAGGTTCGTGCAGCATTTTCATCTAAAAACAAGTCTTCTCAAGCAGATCAAGAGGTAGAAGAAGAGAGCTTGATTCCAGAGGGATTTGAATTTCTGGCTGATAAAGTCATGGTCGAAGAAGACTAAAAGTGGATTTCATGGTACAATAATCCTATGACTAGACAACAATTTATCGTGATAGCACTATTTACCGCTGCTGAGACTTATTTTTTCAATGAAGCTTGGATGACTGGTCGCTATTTCATGGCAGCCTTTTGGGCCATTCTACTTTTTCGAAATTTTAGGTTAAGTTATGTAATGGGGAAAATAGTAGATGCTATTGATCAGCACCTAAACCGCAAGGATTAGTCACTAGCTTCTAAACAAAATCAAAGCCTTTTAGGCTTTTTTTTGTTATACTAGTAGAGTATATTTATGGACCTTTTCTTGTATTTTTTGAGAAATGTAAGTGATTTCGCTAAGGATAAAGGGAGTAGGCCAGAAAAAGAAAGGAACTATCATGTCAGTATTAGAGATCAAAGATCTTCACGTTGAGATTGAAGGAAAAGAAATTTTGAAAGGGGTCAATCTGACTCTGAAAACAGGAGAAATTGCAGCTATCATGGGACCAAATGGTACTGGTAAATCGACTCTTTCTGCAGCTATCATGGGGAACCCTAACTATGAAGTTACTAAAGGGGAGGTCTTGTTTGATGGCGTAAACATCCTTGAGTTGGAAGTGGACGAGCGCGCTCGTATGGGACTTTTCCTTGCTATGCAGTACCCATCAGAAATCCCTGGAATTACTAACGCAGAGTTTCTTCGTGCAGCCATGAATGCTGGTAAAGAAGATGATGAAAAGATTTCAGTTCGTGAGTTTATCACTAAACTAGACAAGAAAATGGAATTGCTCAATATGAAAGAAGAAATGGCAGAGCGTTACCTTAACGAAGGCTTCTCTGGTGGTGAGAAAAAACGCAATGAAATTCTTCAACTCTTGATGTTGGAACCAACTTTTGCCCTTTTGGATGAGATTGACTCAGGTCTTGATATTGACGCCCTTAAAGTTGTATCGAAAGGTGTCAATGCTATGCGTGGCGAAGGTTTTGGTGCTATGATCATCACACACTACCAACGTCTTTTGAACTACATCACACCGGATGTGGTACACGTGATGATGGAAGGTCGTGTGGTCCTTTCTGGTGGTCCAGAATTGGCTGCCCGTTTGGAACGTGAAGGATACGCAAAACTAGCTGAAGAACTTGGCTACGACTACAAGGAAGAATTGTAATTCCCTCGTATCTTTTAGGAGAAGTAAATGACTAAAGAGAATATTAAACTTTTTTCAGAAATGCACGCTGAACCAAGCTGGTTGGCTGACCTCCGTCAAAAAGCTTTTGATAAGATTGAGAGTTTGGAATTACCAGTCATTGAGCGTGTCAAATTTCACCGTTGGAATCTGGGAGATGGAACCATCACAGAAAGTGATCCTTCAGCAAATGTTCCTGACTTCACGGCTCTAGATAATCACTTGAAGTTGGTGCAAGTAGGAACGCAGACTGTTTTTGAACAAACTCCAGTTGAGTTAGCTGAACAAGGTGTCGTCTTTACAGACTTTCACTCAGCTTTAGAAGAAATTCCCGAACTTATCGAGGAATTCTTCATGTCATCTGTTAAGTATGACGATGACAAGTTGGCAGCCTACCACACGGCTTACTTTAACAGTGGTGCTGTTCTCTACATTCCTGATAACGTTGAGATTACAGAGCCAATCGAAGGAATTTTCTACCAAGACAGCGATAGCGATGTGCCATTTAACAAGCATATTCTGATCATTGCAGGTAAAAACTCTAAAATCAGCTACCTTGAACGTCTAGAATCACGCGGTGAGGGTAGTGCTAAGGCGACTGCTAATATCACTGTTGAAGTGATTGCACGTTCTGGCGCTCAAGTGAAGTTTGCGGCCATTGACCGTTTAGGTGAAAATGTTACTGCCTATATTAGTCGTCGTGGTAAACTAGGCAACGATGCAAGCATTGACTGGGCGATTGGTGTCATGAATGAAGGAAATGTCGTTGCAGACTTTGATAGCGACTTGATTGGAAATGGTAGCCATGCTGACCTTAAAGTCGTAGCTCTTTCAAGTGGCCGTCAGATTCAAGGGATTGATACCCGCGTAACCAACTATGGCTACAACTCAATCGGAAATATCCTCCAACATGGGGTTATTCTTGAAAAAGCAACTTTAACTTTCAACGGTATCGGCCACATTATCAAGGGTGCCAAGGGAGCAGATGCGCAACAAGAAAGCCGTGTTCTCATGCTTTCAGACCAGGCTCGTTCAGATGCAAACCCAATTCTTTTGATTGATGAAAATGACGTTACAGCAGGTCACGCGGCTTCTATCGGACAAGTTGATCCAGAAGATATGTACTATCTCATGAGTCGTGGCTTGGATAAGGCAACTGCAGAACGCTTGGTTGTTCGCGGTTTCCTTGGCTCCGTAATTGTTGAGATTCCAGTCAAAGAAGTTCGTGATGAAATGATTGCAACGATCGAAGAAAAATTGTCAAAACGCTAAGGGGAAGCCTATGTTAGATGTAGAAGCGATTCGCAAGGATTTTCCAATTTTGGACCAGATTGTCAACGATGAACCTCTGGTCTATCTGGACAATGCTGCGACGACACAAAAACCACTAGCAGTTCTGGAAACGATTAACCGCTACTATGAGCAGGACAATGCCAATGTTCACCGTGGTGTTCATACCTTGGCGGAGCGAGCAACAGCTTCTTATGAAGCTGCTCGTGAAACCATTCGTAAGTTTATCAATGCAGGCTCTACAAAGGAAGTTATCTTTACTAGAGGAACGACAACCAGCCTTAACTGGGTGGCACGCTTTGCTGAGGAAATCCTGACTGAGGGAGACCAGGTATTGATTTCAGTAATGGAACACCATTCCAATATCATTCCTTGGCAGGAGGCTTGCCGCAAGACTGGAGCAGAGCTTGTCTATGTTTATCTCAAGGACGGAGCTCTGGATATGGATGACTTGCGCGCTAAATTGACTGATAAAGTCAAGTTAGTTTCCCTAGCTCATGCCTCTAATGTCCTTGGTGTGGTTAATCCTATCAAAGAAATCACGCAATTGGCCCACCAAGTTGGAGCTATCATGGTGGTGGATGGTGCTCAGTCTACGCCACATATGAAGATTGATGTCCAGGACTTGGATGTGGACTTCTTTGCCTTTTCAGGTCACAAGATGGCTGGACCAACTGGTATTGGTGTTCTTTACGGTAAAGAAAAGTATCTGGAACAAATGTCACCAGTTGAGTTTGGTGGCGAGATGATTGATTTCGTCTATGAGCAATCTGCTAGTTGGAAGGAATTGCCTTGGAAATTTGAGGCTGGAACGCCAAATATGGCAGGTGCTATCGGACTTGCTGCAGCAGTGGATTATCTGGAAAAGATTGGTATGGATGCCATTGAAGCTCATGAACAGGAATTGATTGCATATGTCTTTCCAAAATTGCAGGCAATTCAGGGATTGACTATTTATGGTTCGCAGGACTTGGCTAAACGTTCAGGCGTTATTTCCTTTAACTTAGGAAATCTTCATCCTCACGACCTTGCGACAGCTTTGGATTATGAAGGAGTGGCTGTTCGTGCGGGTCACCACTGTGCGCAACCCTTGCTTCAGTATTTGGAAGTCCCAGCAACAGCTCGTGCAAGTTTTTATATCTACAATACTAAGGCGGATTGTGACAAACTAGTCGATGCCCTGCAAAAGACAAAGGAGTTTTTCAATGGCACTTTCTAAACTAGATAGCCTTTATATGGCAGTGGTGGCAGACCATTCGAAAAATCCACATCACCAAGGGAAGCTGGAAGATGCTGAGCAAATTAGTCTCAATAATCCAACCTGTGGGGATGTTATCAACCTCTCTGTCAAGTTTGATGCAGAGGACCGTTTGGAAGATATTGCTTTTCTAAATTCAGGATGCACGATTTCAACTGCTTCTGCTAGTATGATGACAGATGCTGTTTTGGGCAAGACCAAACAAGAAATTCTAGAACTTGCAACTATCTTTTCTGAAATGGTTCAAGGTCAAAAGGATGACCGTCAAGACCAACTCGGGGATGGTGCCTTCTTGTCAGGTGTTGCCAAATTCCCACAACGAATCAAGTGTGCAACCCTGGCTTGGAATGCCCTTAAGAAAACAATTGAAGATCAAGAAAAACAGTAAGACAAGTTTCTTTTGTCTTACGAATCAGTAGAAATGAAGAATGAAAGAAAGGATATTATGGCTGAAGAAAGAGTAGAACCAAAACCAATTGACCTTGGTGAATATAAATTTGGTTTCCATGACGATGTAGAGCCTGTCCTATCGACAGGAAAAGGATTGAACGAAGAAGTCATTCGCGAATTATCAGCTGCTAAGGGAGAACCTGAGTGGATGTTAGAATTCCGTTTGAAGTCTTATGAAACCTTCAAAAAAATGCCTATGCAAACCTGGGGAGCAGACTTGTCAGAGATTGACTTTGATGATTTGATCTACTACCAAAAACCTTCTGATAAACCTGCCCGTTCATGGGACGAAGTTCCTGAAAAAATCAAAGAAACCTTTGAACGTATCGGGATTCCAGAAGCTGAGCGTGCTTATCTAGCCGGTGCCTCTGCCCAGTACGAGTCAGAAGTGGTTTACCACAACATGAAGGAAGAGTTCCAGAAATTGGGGATTATCTTTACAGATACGGATTCTGCCCTCAAGGAATACCCAGACTTATTTAAACAATACTTTGCCAAGTTGGTACCGCCGACAGATAACAAGTTGGCTGCCCTCAACTCAGCAGTATGGTCAGGTGGAACATTTATCTACGTACCAAAAGGTGTCAAGGTAGATATTCCGCTTCAAACCTACTTCCGTATCAACAACGAAAATACAGGTCAGTTCGAACGTACCTTGATTATTGTTGATGAAGGAGCAAGCGTCCATTACGTAGAAGGATGTACAGCACCAACATATTCAAGTAATAGCCTGCACGCTGCCATCGTAGAAATTTTCGCATTGGACGGAGCTTATATGCGTTATACAACCATCCAAAACTGGTCTGATAATGTCTATAACTTGGTAACAAAACGTGCCAAAGCTTTGAAAGATGCGACTGTTGAGTGGATTGATGGTAACTTGGGTGCTAAAACAACCATGAAATACCCATCTGTTTACCTAGATGGAGAAGGGGCCCGTGGTACCATGCTTTCGATCGCCTTTGCTAATGCTGGTCAACACCAAGACACAGGTGCCAAGATGATCCACAACGCTCCACACACAAGCTCCTCTATCGTTTCTAAATCCATCGCTAAAGGCGGAGGGAAGGTTGACTACCGTGGACAAGTAACCTTTAACAAGAACTCTAAGAAATCTGTTTCTCACATCGAGTGTGATACCATTATCATGGATGACTTATCAGCTTCAGATACCATTCCATTTAATGAAATCCACAACTCGCAAGTTGCTTTGGAACACGAAGCCAAAGTATCTAAGATTTCAGAGGAACAACTCTACTACCTCATGAGCCGTGGTTTGTCAGAAACTGAGGCAACTGAGATGATCGTTATGGGATTTGTCGAACCCTTCACTAAAGAGCTTCCAATGGAATACGCAGTTGAGCTGAACCGCTTGATTAGCTATGAAATGGAAGGTTCGGTCGGATAAAAGACAAAGGAGAAGCAAATGGGATTCTTAAAAAAATTATTTGGTAATGTTGAAAAAGCGAATAAAGGCGAAATTCCTGTTGAGGAAATTGTTCCACCCTTTACAATTGATCTAGCAGAAGAAGCTGATGATTATTGGCGACAAATGGAACAAAGCCTCTTGATAAACGCTGTAAAAGGCGTTGGTGGTCCTGAGGCCGTGGAACGTGCTTTTGTTCTTGCTAATTTCAAGGAAAATCAAGAAACCTTTGAGCTCTTTTATCAGGTAAATGGTCAACTTCTTTCATGGAGAGAGATGGATGCGACTGTTGTTGATAAAATCAGCAATCAACTCCTTCCGCAAGCGGCAGAAGTAGCGCGTGCAGTAAATGAAAATTATGAAGAGGCAAATGTACCAGTAATCCAGTACGCTATGCTTCAATTTGAAACTGCAACCATGGCTTGGTTTGGTCGGAAGCTGACAACAGCTTCTCCAGAAACACAACTGACTTTTGAAGAATTGGTATCTGGTTGGCGCGCTATTTTGGAACAAGAAATTCCAAATCGTCCTTTAGATAGTGACCGTCCGTTTCCTTACTTTGAAGTTTAAAAAATCTCAAATCACCAAAAAACTTTCAATGGAGTATACTGTTGAGCCTACTCGCTTGATAAGTAACAAATTGAAAGAATCAGTGGGTAAAAATGCAAATTCTGAACAGGAATCCCTTCTGTTCAGAATTTTTTTCAAAAAATAGCCTAATAAATATTCACAAAAATACTTTTATATGGTAAAATAAAACAATTACATTTAGTGGAGATGAAGTATGAATATTTTTAGAACCAAGGATGTTAGTCTGAGACAGACAGAGATGCATCGCCATTTGAAATTGTGGGATTTGATTCTTCTAGGGATTGGGGCCATGGTGGGGACAGGGATTTTCACCATTACAGGAACAGCAGCGGCTACCCTAGCTGGTCCCTCATTAGTGATTTCCATTGTGATTTCTGCTCTGTGTGTTTCTTTATCAGCCCTCTTTTTCGCAGAATTTGCCTCTCGTGTGCCTGCTACTGGTGGTGCTTATAGTTACCTCTATGCGATTCTAGGAGAATTGCCAGCCTGGATTGCTGGCTGGCTGACCATCATGGAATTCATGACGGCTGTTTCAGGAGTAGCATCTGGCTGGGCAGCTTACTTTAAGGGATTGCTCAGTAATTATGGTATCTCCATGCCCCAAGCCTTGAATGGAACCTTTAACCCTGAACAAGGAACCTACATTGATCTTCTACCTATTTTAGTACTAACATTGGTAACGGGATTGGTTTTATTAAATTCCAAGGCAGCTTTGAGATTTAATTCGCTTTTAGTGGTCTTGAAATTCTCAGCTCTTGCCTTATTTATCCTAGTTGGTATTTGGTACATCAAGCCAGAAAATTGGACGAATTTTGCTCCATTTGGTTTTGGTCAACTATATGGTGGAAGTACTGGGATTATGGCGGGCGCATCTTTGATGTTCTTTGGTTTTCTCGGATTTGAGTCTATTTCCATGGCAGTTGATGAAATTCAAAGTCCACAAAAAAATATTCCCCGCGGAATCGTACTTTCTCTGACAATCGTCACCATTCTCTATGCTTTGGTAACCTTAGTATTGACAGGGATTGTTCACTACAGTAAGCTCAATGTGGACGATGCAGTAGCATTTTCATTGCGGAGTATTGGTATCGGCTGGGCGGCAAATTATGTTTCGCTTGTAGCCATTCTAACCCTGATAACCGTATGTATCTCAATGACGTACGCTTTGTCTCGGATGATTTATAGTTTAGCACGTGATGGACTTTTACCCCAAAGTTTCAAACAATTAAGCAAGACTAGTCGTGTTCCTAAAAATGCGACTCTCTTAACAGGAGTTGTTTCAGCCATTGCTGCAGGAGTGTTTCCTCTAGCTAGTATTGCAGCTTTCTTAAATATTTGTACGCTAGCTTATCTGATTTTGCTAGCCTACGGAATAATAAAACTCAGAAAGGATAAGGGGATGCCAAAAGAGGGAGAGTTTAAAACTCCCTTGGTGCCACTTTTGCCAATTCTTTCCATTCTTATCTGTCTTTCCTTTATGCTTCAATATAGTCTAGATACCTGGATTGCCTTTGGAATTGCTCTTTTAGTTGGTCTAGTCATTTACTTTACTTACGGGTTCCGCCATTCAACCCTCGCAGAAGAAGAATAAAAGCTGGGAATTCCCAGCTTTTTTAATCTTTCACATAAGTAAAGCCTTCACCCAGAATTTCATGAGCCTCAGTGATGGTGATAAAGGCTTGAGGATCAATTTTGTGAATCATATCTTTCATTTTAACGATTTCGTTTCGACCGACGATACAGTAGATAATTTTTAAATCCTTTTTGCTGTAGTAGCCTTGACCAGATATAAAGGTAACACCACGTCCGAGTTCATCGTTAATCTCTTTGGCCAATTGATCAGGATATTGGGTAATAATCATAAATCCTTTACCACCATAACCTCCTTCGCCTATCAAGTCGATAACACGAGCGATGATAAAATCAAACAAGAGGGTATAGGTAACGAGACGAAGGTCCTGGAAGATGATCAAAATCAACATTAGGATAAAAAAGTCAATCCCAAAAAGCAATTTCCCAATCGAAATATTGGTGTATTTGTTGAGGATACGGGCAACGATATCAGAGCCACCAGTGGTTCCACCAGCATTAAAGATAATTCCTAAACCAACCCCCAGTAAGACTCCTGAGACTAAAGCGACAATGATGAGATCCCCTTGCAAGTCGATGTGCAAAGGAATGCGCTCAAAAATTGCTAGCCAAACGGAAAGTGAAATAGATCCTAAAAGACTGGAGTAGAGGGTCTTAGGCCCAAATATCTTCCAAGCCAGGATAAATAAAGGGATATTAATCAAGAGGTTCATCAATGAGACAGGAATCTTAAAAAGATAGTAGGTAATCAAGGTAATACCTGTCGCCCCTCCCTCAAATAAATGATAAGGAACAACAAAGTAGGTAAGACCAAAGGCATAGATAGCAGCTCCAAGAATAATAGTGATAATCGGTTGAAGTTTTCGAATCATGGCTGTTCCTCACTTTTCTATAGATAGATTATACCAAAAATTCAGTTCTTTTCATCGGATCACTTATGATTTTTTATCATTTTTTTGATATAATATAGGAGAAAATCCCAATCCTATCGAGAAGAATAGAAAGATTGAATTATGACACAAGTAAAAATTGTAACGGACTCTTCTGTTACTATCGAACCAGAAGTAGTTAAAGAATTAAATATCACCGTTGTCCCTCTATCAGTTATGATTGATAGTGTGCTTTATTCGGATGCAGATTTAAAAGAGGGAGAATTCCTTCGTCTTATGCAACAAAGTAAGAATCTGCCTAAAACAAGTCAACCACCTGTGGGAGTGTTTGCTGAGGTCTTTGAAGAGCTAGGTAAAGACGGCAGTCAAATTATCGCCATTCACATGTCCCATGCCTTGTCTGGAACTGTGGAAGCTGCTCGCCAAGGGGCAAGTCTTTCAACTGCTGATGTAACGGTTATTGATAGTTCCTTTACAGATCAAGCGATGAAGTTCCAAGTTGTTGAAGCCGCAAAACTTGCTAAAGAAGGTAAAGACTTAGAAACGATCTTAGCTCATGTAGAGGACGTTAAAAATAATACAGAACTCTATATCGGTGTTTCGACGCTAGAAAACTTAGTTAAGGGTGGTCGTATTGGACGTGTGACAGGATTACTAAGCTCACTCTTGAATATTCGTGTAGTAATGCAGATGAAAAACCACGAACTCCAACCAATCGTCAAAGGACGTGGAGCGAAAACTTTCAAAAAGTGGCTTGAGGAATTAACCGAGACTCTTTCCAAAAAATCAGTTGCTGAGATTGGAATTTCCTATGCTGGAACGAACGAATGGGCGAATGAGATGAAGGCATTATTACAACCTTATGTTGAGAAGCCAATCTCTGTATTGGAAACTGGCTCTATTATTCAAACTCATACTGGAGAGAATGCTTGGGCGATTCTAATTCGCTACAATTCCTAAAAAAATAGAGAAAAAATGGTCAAAATAGTGTTTTTGACTTGACCTATAGCCGATTTTAGGATATGATTATATTTGTTAATTAGAAATTATTTGGAGGATTTGTTAACATGGCAAACAAACAAGATTTGATCGCTAAAGTAGCAGAAGCTACAGAATTGACTAAGAAAGATTCAGCAGCAGCAGTTGACGCTGTATTTGCAGCAGTAACTGAATACCTTGCAGCTGGTGAAAAAGTTCAATTGATCGGTTTCGGTAACTTTGAAGTTCGTGAGCGTGCTGCACGTAAAGGTCGCAACCCACAAACTGGTAAAGAAATCAAAATCGCAGCTTCTAAAGTTCCAGCATTCAAAGCTGGTAAAGCTCTTAAAGACGCTGTTAAATAATGAATTTTCAAAAAGCCTATTGTATCAATCTTCATTGCTTGGTTGATAGGCTTTTTTTGTTTATTTGAAAAGTTGAGTTATGATTCTGTACAAAAAGAAAAAGGCTCCCATGTTTGAGAACCTTCTTTTCATTAGTTTTTAGAAGCTGCTTGGAATTCAGGGTTTTTCCATGCTTCATCAATGATAGCTTGCAATTCTTTTGCTGATGCTTGCATTTTTTGAGTTTCAGCATCGTTCAATGGGATGTTAACTGGACGAACGATACCGTGTGCACCAACGATAGCAGGTTGACCAATAAAGACGTTTTCAACACCGTATTGACCTTCTTGGAATACAGAAAGTGGTAGCACCGCATTTTCATCGTCAAGGATAGCACGAGTGATACGAGCAAGGGCAACGGCGATACCGTAATAAGTAGCACCTTTTTTGTTGATGATTGAGTAAGCTGCATCACGAACTGAGATGAAGAGTTCAACAAGGTCAGCTTCATTCAAGTCACGGTTAGCTTGCAACCATTGTTCCAATTTAACACCGGCAACGTTAGCGTGTGACCAAACAGCAAACTCAGAGTCACCGTGTTCACCCATGATGTAGGCGTGAACTGAACGTGCATCAACACCGATAGTTTCAGCAAGTGCTTGACGGAAACGAGCTGAGTCAAGTGAAGTACCTGAACCGATAACGCGTTCTTTAGGGAAACCTGAGAATTTCCATGTTGAGTATGTCAAGACGTCAACTGGGTTAGCAGCAACAAGGAAGATACCGTCAAATCCAGATGCAACAACTTGTTCAACAATTGATTTGTTGATTGCCAAGTTTTTACCTACAAGGTCAAGACGAGTTTCACCTGGTTTTTGTGGAGCACCAGCAGTGATAACTACAAGGTCTGCATCCGCACAGTCTTCGTACTTAGCTGCATAGATTTTTTTAGGTGAAGTAAAAGCTAGCGCGTGGCTAAGGTCTTCAGCATCACCAACTGCTTTTTCAAACAATTGAGGAATTTCAATGATACCAAGTTCTTGTGCAATTCCTTGGGTTACAAGCGCGAAAGCATAAGATGAACCTACGGCACCGTCACCGACAAGGATCACTTTTTTGTGTTGTTTAGTTGCTGTCATTTGTCTAAACATCTCCTTTATTTTATTAAGGGGGGAACCCCCATTTGATTTCATTCTATCACTTTTGCTAAGCTTTGTCACGGATATACCTTCGGGATAAGTATGTAAACGTTTTAGTGATTTCCAAAGACTGAAATGATCTACACTTTATGGTATAATATATCTAGTTACTAATAGTGAAATGAGGCATTTATGAATGCAGGATAGAAATTTAGTGAATGTCAATCTGACAAAGGAGATGAAGACCAGCTTTATCGACTACGCCATGAGCGTTATCGTCGCGCGGGCCCTTCCTGATGTTCGAGATGGCTTAAAACCTGTTCACCGTCGTATTCTTTACGGAATGAATGAACTAGGTGTTACACCAGACAAACCTCATAAAAAATCAGCCCGTATTACAGGGGATGTTATGGGTAAATACCACCCACACGGAGATTCCTCTATTTACGAAGCCATGGTTCGTATGGCCCAGTGGTGGAGCTACCGTTACATGCTTGTTGATGGGCATGGAAACTTTGGTTCTATGGACGGGGATGGTGCAGCCGCGCAACGGTACACTGAGGCACGTATGAGCAAGATTGCTCTTGAAATGCTTCGTGATATCAATAAAAACACCGTTGATTTCGTAGATAACTATGATGCTAACGAACGTGAACCCTTGGTTTTGCCAGCTCGTTTTCCAAACCTTTTGGTCAATGGGGCAACTGGTATCGCTGTTGGGATGGCAACCAATATTCCACCTCACAACTTGGGTGAAACCATTGATGCAGTGAAGTTGGTTATGGATAATCCTGAAGTGACGACTAAGGACTTGATGGAAGTCTTGCCTGGTCCAGATTTTCCGACTGGTGCTCTTGTCATGGGAAAATCAGGTATCCATAAGGCTTATGAGACTGGTAAAGGTTCCATTGTCCTTCGTTCTCGTACAGAGATTGAAACCACTAAGACGGGTCGTGAGCGTATCGTTGTAACGGAATTCCCTTATATGGTTAATAAAACCAAGGTGCATGAGCATATTGTTCGCTTGGTTCAGGAAAAACGAATTGAGGGCATTACAGCTGTGCGTGATGAGTCCAACCGTGAAGGCGTTCGCTTTGTAATCGAGGTTAAACGTGACGCTTCTGCCAACGTTATCCTTAACAACCTCTTCAAGATGACCCAGATGCAAACCAACTTTGGTTTCAACATGCTGGCTATTCAAAATGGCGTGCCAAAAATCTTGTCCCTTCGTCAGATTTTGGATGCTTATATCGAGCACCAAAAGGAAGTGGTTGTTCGCCGTACACGTTTTGATAAAGAAAAAGCAGAAGCGCGTGCTCACATCTTAGAAGGTCTTCTAATTGCGCTAGATCATATCGACGAAGTGATTCGTATTATCCGTGCAAGTGAAACAGATGCCGAAGCACAAGCTGAGTTGATGAGCAAGTTTAAGCTTTCAGAGCGTCAAAGTCAGGCAATCCTTGATATGCGTCTTCGTCGTTTGACAGGATTGGAACGTGATAAGATTCAGTCTGAATATGATGAATTAATTGCCCTGATTGCAGATTTGGCTGATATTCTTGCCAAACCTGAGCGTGTGGCGCAAATTATCAAAGAAGAATTGGACGAAGTCAAACGCAAGTTTGGTGACAAGCGTCGTACGGAGTTGATGATCGGAGAAGTCTTAACTCTTGAAGATGAAGATTTGATTGAAGAAACGGATGTTTTGATTACCCTATCTAACAAGGGCTATATCAAACGTCTGGATCAAGGTGAGTTTACTGCTCAAAAACGTGGTGGCCGTGGAGTTCAAGGTACTGGGGTTAAGGATGATGACTTTGTGCGTGAGTTGGTTTCAACTAGCACCCATGATCATCTGCTCTTCTTTACTAATAAAGGACGTGTCTATCGCCTTAAAGGTTATGAAATCCCAGAATATGGTCGTACAGCCAAGGGCTTACCAGTTGTCAATCTTTTGAAGTTGGACGAAGGTGAGAGTATTCAGACCATCATCAACGTTGAGTCTGAACGTAGTGATGACGCCTATCTCTTCTTCACAACCCGTCACGGTATTGTGAAGAGAACCAGTGTTAAAGAGTTTGCTAATATTCGTCAAAATGGACTGAAAGCCTTGAATCTCAAGGATGAAGACGAATTGATTAATGTCTTGCTGACAGAAGAAGATACGGATATTATCATTGGTACCAAGTTTGGTTATGCTGTTCGCTTTAATCAATCAGCTGTTCGTGGCATGAGCCGTATCGCGACAGGTGTCCGAGGAGTCAATCTTCGTGAGGGTGACACAGTAGTTGGCGCTAGCGTGGTTACAAACCAAGATGAGGTTCTTATCATCACTGAAAAAGGATATGGTAAACGTACACTTGCTACTGAATATCCTACTAAGGGCCGTGGTGGTAAAGGGATGAAGACTGCCAATGTTGCTGAGAAGAATGGTCCTCTGGCAGGTCTCCTTACTGTTAAAGGAGATGAAGACCTGATGATTATCACAGATACAGGTGTCATGATCCGTACAAATGTTGCCAATATTTCACAAACTGGACGCTCAACTATGGGAGTTAAGGTGATGCGTCTAGATCAGGATGCTAAGATTGTGACCTTTACAACGGTTGCTGCGGCAGAAAAAGAAGAAGTTGGGACTGAAATTGAAACAGAAGGTGAAGCATAATGTCTCATAAAAAAACGAAAAATAAAAAGAGTAAGAAAAACAAGCGCAGAAATCTATTTATCAATATTTTAGCGGGTTTCTTAATTCTTTTATCGCTAGCTTTAATTTTTAATTCAAAGATTCGCGATATCTTTTTGGTCTGGAATACCAATAAATACCAAGTCAATCAAGTCACTAAGGAAAATATAGATGAAAATCTAAAAACCGAAGGGAATTTTGATTTTGACTCTGTTAAGTCTATTTCATCCGAAGCTGTATTGGCTTCACAATGGGATGCTCAGAAACTTCCCGTTATTGGAGGTATTGCTATTCCCGAAGTAGAGATTAACCTCCCTATTTTCAAAGGGTTGGATAATGTAAACTTGTTCTACGGAGCAGGGACCATGAAACCAGACCAAAAAATGGGGGAAGGAAACTATTCTCTAGCCAGTCACCATATCTTTACTGCTGAAAATGCCAGTCAAATGCTCTTCTCACCTTTGGTCAATGCCAAAGCAGGTATGAAAATTTATCTGACGGATAAGGATAAAGTTTATACTTATGAGATTACAGAGGTAAAACGTGTTACACCAGACCGTGTAGATGAAATCGAAGATCGTGACGGCGTAAAGGAGATTACTTTGGTTACCTGTGTTGATTATAATGCGACCGAGCGTATAATCGTCAAAGGAATCTTTAAAGAATCAAAAGCTTATTCTGAGACTTCTGAGGATATTTTGAAGGCCTTTAATCAACCGTATAGACAACGATATTAAGAATGAATGAACCAGTGAAGTGCTATTTCACTGGTTTTTTTGTCAACAAATAGAATCAAAATAGTTCTTATGAAAAAGGATAATAAGGCTTAGGATAAAGATTTTTAAGATAAATATTTTAGAAATTTACGGAAAACGCTTTCTAGAAAACAAGAATTATGTTATAATTATCACAAATAAAAGTTTAGGAGTTTTTTATGGTCTCTTCAGAATTTATTTCAAAGATTGAATTTGCTTGCAAGAAGAAAGAAAGTCTTTATAGCCAAAGCAAGTTTAAGTATGCGATTCGTTCCATGTTTGCAGGTGCTTTTATGACATTTAGTACGGCTGCAGGTGCAGTTGGGGCTGACTTGATAAATAAAATCGCACCAGGCAGTGGTCGCTTCCTCTTCCCATTCGTTTTTGCTTGGGGATTGGCCTACATTGTTTTCTTGAATGCTGAACTGGTAACTTCAAATATGATGTTTTTGACAGCTGGTAGTTTCTTGAAAAAAATTTCATGGAGAAAAACAGCTGAGATTTTACTTTACTGTACCTTGTTCAACCTTATCGGAGCTTTGATAGCAGGTTGGGGCTTTGCCCACTCAGCAGCCTATGCAAATCTAACACATGATAGCTTCATTTCAGGGGTTGTAGAGATGAAGTTAGGCCGTTCCAATGAGCTAGTCTTGCTTGAAGGTATTTTAGCCAATATCTTTGTAAACATTGCTATTCTTTCATTTGTTTTGGTGAAAGACGGTGGGGCTAAACTTTGGCTTGTTTTATCAGCAATTTACATGTTTGTATTCTTAACAAACGAACACATTGCTGCGAACTTTGCTTCTTTTGCGATTGTTAAGTTCAGTGTTGCAGCAGATTCAATTGCTAATTTTGACATACCTAATATTCTTCGTCACTGGGGTGTAACCTTTGTCGGAAACTTTATCGGAGGAGGTCTCTTGATGGGCTTGCCATACGCCTTCCTCAATAAAAACGAAGATACTTATGTCGATTAAAGAAATGAGCACGAGTTAATCGTGCTTTTTTGTTTGATGTGTAAGACTAGTCATAGTTGTTTCTTATATCAAAATATAGAAAATCAGTATTGGAAAAGACTAGTCCAAGATGATACAATATCCCTAATGAAGCTATTTGGAGGTCGTCTTATGACTCGTGATTTTAAATTTGAAACCCTACAATTACATGCTGGACAAGTAGTTGATCCAGCGACCAAATCTCGTGCAGTACCTATTTATCAAACAACATCCTTCGTTTTTGATGACACGCAGGAAGGTGCAGATCTGTTTGCCTTGAGAAAACCAGGCAATATCTATACTCGTATCACAAATCCTACAACAGCAGCATTTGAAGAAAGAATCGCAGCTCTTGAAGGTGGTGTTGGAGCACTAGCGACAGCATCAGGTATGGCTGCTGTAACCTACACTATTTTGGCGCTTGCTCACGCAGGTGACCATGTGGTGGCTGCTTCGACTATTTACGGTGGAACCTTCAATCTTTTGAAAGAAACCCTTCCTCGTTATGGGATCACAACAACCTTTGTGGACGTGGATAATTTAGAGGAAGTGGAAGCAGCTATCAATGACAATACTAAGCTTGTCTTGATTGAAACCTTGGGCAACCCCTTGATTAACATTCCAGACCTGGAAAAATTGGCTGCGATTGCGCATAAACACCAGATTCCTCTCGTTTCTGACAATACCTTTGCTACACCTTACTTGATTAACGTCTTTTCTCACGGTGTAGATATTGCCATTCACTCTGCGACTAAGTTTATCGGTGGGCATGGTACGACTATTGGAGGAGTGATTGTCGATAGCGGTCGTTTTGACTGGGCAGCATCAGGGAAATTCCCTCAATTTGTTGAGGAAGACCCAAGCTACCACAATTTGAGCTATACTCGTGATGTGGGTGCAGCAGCCTTTATTATCGCTGTCCGTGTTCAATTGCTTCGTGATACAGGTGCAGCCTTGTCGCCATTTAATGCCTTCCTCTTGCTTCAAGGACTGGAAACTCTCTCTCTTCGTGTGGAACGCCATGTGCAAAATGCAGAGAAAATTGTTGATTTCCTTGTCAGTCATCCTAAGGTAGAAAAGGTCAACTATCCAAAATTGGCAGATAGTCCTTATCATGCCTTGGCTGAGAAATACTTGCCAAAAGGTGTGGGTTCAATCTTTACCTTCCATGTCAAAGGTGGAGAGGAAGAAGCTCGTAAAGTAATTGATAATTTGGAAATCTTCTCTGACCTTGCGAACGTTGCAGATGCCAAATCGCTTGTTGTTCATCCAGCGACAACCACTCACGGTCAGTTGTCAGAAAAAGATCTAGAAGCAGCAGGTGTCACACCAAACCAAATCCGCTTGTCAATCGGTCTTGAAAATGTAGAGGATTTGATTGAAGATTTGCGCTTGGCCTTGGAAAAAATTTAAAGTAAAAGATATAAACAGTGGGTTTCGACTCACTGTTTTTGATTTTCCCTCAGGCATGATATAATGGTTAGAGAAGTCTAGAAAGAGGAAAGATATGAACGAAATCAAATGTCCAAATTGTGGGGAAGTCTTTACAGTAAATGAGAGCCAGTATGCTGAACTTTTATCCCAAGTGAGAACAGCTGAGTTTGATAAGGAATTACACGATCGCATGAAGCAAGAGCTTGCCCTAGCTGAGCAGAAGGCTATGAATGAGCAACAGTCTAAACTAGCTCAAAAAGACCAAGAAATTGCGCAATTACAGAGTCAAATCCAAAACTTTGATACAGAGAAAGAACTGGCTAAAAAAGAGGTTGAACAAACAAGTCATGAGGCTTTATTGGCAAAGGATAAGGAAGTACAGACCTTGGAAAACCAATTGGCTACCCTGCGCTTGGAACATGAAAATCAGCTACAAAAGACTCTTTCTGACCTAGAAAAAGAACGGGATCAAGTTAAAAATCAGCTCCTCTTGCAAGAAAAGGAAAATGAGTTGTCTTTGGCTTCTGTTAAACAAAACTATGAAGCCCAGCTCAAGGCTGCTAGTGAACAAGTAGAATTTTACAAGAATTTCAAAGCTCAACAATCAACCAAAGCTATCGGGGAAAGTTTAGAACAGTATGCGGAAAGTGAGTTTAACAAGGTCCGTAGTTTTGCTTTTCCAAATGCCTACTTTGAGAAGGATAATAAGGTTTCTGCGCGTGGTTCTAAAGGCGATTTTATCTTCCGTGAATGTGATGAAAATGGGTTAGAATTCATTTCTATCATGTTTGAAATGAAAAATGAAGCGGACGGCACAGAAAAGAAGCATAAGAATGCAGATTTTTACAAGGAATTGGACAAGGATCGTCGGGAGAAGAACTGTGAATATGCCGTGTTGGTGACCATGTTAGAAGCAGATAACGACTACTTTAACACAGGAATTGTCGATGTCAGTCATGAGTATGAAAAGATGTATGTGGTTCGTCCCCAGTTCTTTATCCAGTTAATTGGTCTCTTACGAAATGCTGCACTTAATTCCCTAAAATACAAGCAGGAGTTAGCGCTTGTTCGGGAGCAGAATATCGATATTACGCATTTTGAGGAAGATTTGGATGCCTTCAAAGTAGCTTTTGCCAAAAACTACAACTCTGCTTCAACCAACTTTGGAAAAGCTATTGATGAAATTGATAAAGCCATCAAACGCATGGAAGAGGTCAAAAAGTTCCTAACCACATCTGAAAACCAACTCCGCCTCGCTAACAATAAATTGGAAGATGTTTCGGTTAAAAAATTGACCCGGAAAAATCCAACCATGAAAGCGAAATTTGAAGCGCTGAAGGGGGAGTAGAAAGCTGTGGCAAATGAATTATTAGTATTGAATACTGAAGAAGTAAATGAGTCTGAAAATTTAAATTATGACGAATTAGAAGAACTATTGGAAGAGCAATTTACAATGGAGTTTTCTAATCTTAAAAAATTAGAGGTAGAATGTAAAGAAATTAGTTCACCGGATAAATTAGGGGATGTTATTTTAGATGAAATTTGGAATCAATTTGGGAATCAGATTGGTTTAGATATGACAAGTGATACTCTTCTCAAGCAGTATAATGATAATAGAGATAAACCAAAAGAATATACTAAAGTAATAGGTAAAAGTATTTTAGAAGATAAAAGATTCAAAGATGCAAAAAATAATATGAAAGATAAGCTAAGATCTGGAACCCTAAAAGATGAGTATACTGGTAAAACTTTGAAAATTAATGAAAAGGTTAATCTGGATCACGTCGTACCGCGAAAACAGATTTTTGAAAATCCATGGAGGAAAATTGCTGATATAGAGACTGTTGATTTAGCAAATAAATCAGAAAATTTTGCTGCAACAAACGAATCACTTAATAAAAGTAAAGGAGCAAAATCTAATAGCGATTACATAAAAAATAAGGAACTAAGAGAAAGAAATCTTAGAGAACAAGTTAAAAAAGCAAATGAAAAAATAGATAAGATGAATATCTCAGATGCCGAAAAGCGAAATCTTAAAGCTGAAAATAATAAAAGATTAAATGATAAATTAGCAGCTGATTCGAAGAGAATGCTCAAATCTGAAAAAACAGCGAAGAAAGCTATTAATAAGGATATTGCAAAGAAAGCTTCTGTCAGAATGGCCAATAAAGCTGGTAAAGATGCTATAAAAGCTATGTTTGTTGCAGCTCTATTTGGAATGCTGAAGGAAATAATGAATGCTTTAGTAAGATATTTTAAAGCAAAGAAACAATCTTTTGATACATTTATAGAGGAAATGAAAAAAGCGCTTCATTCATTTTTTGTCAAAATCAAAGATTTTATTAAAGTAGGTGTAGATAGTTTTGTTGGAAGCATCGTAGGAGAAATTATTGGCGCATTTAATCAGAAATTACAAAAACTTCCAAACTTGATTAAACAATTATTTGGTTCTATCAGAGAAAGCATTTCTTATTTATCTAACCCAGAAAATCAAACACATTCTACAGCAATTAAGATAGCTCACATTTCAAAAATTATTACATCGGGTTTAGTTGCTGTAGGAGCAATGTTTTTAGGAGAATATTTTGAAAAGTATTTATTAACAATACCAAATTTCGGAAATCCAATACCATTATTAGGGACCATAGCAAATATTTTAGGGATGTTCTTAGCAAGTTTACTAACTGGAATCTTAGGAGCGATAATCATTAACGGACTTGATCAATTTATTTCAAAAAAATTAATTGAGGAAAATCAAAAACAAGAAGCTGATAAGAAGAACGAATTGCTAAGAATTCAGGATGTTCAAATTTTTGTTGCTGAGCAGAATGTTGCTGTTAAGCGAAATGATATATTCATTAAGATGGCTAAGAACCATCAAAAACTAAGAGAACTTCTTGGTAATGTTCAAGAGGAGTTTTCTAATTCAAAGATTGATTTCAAACAGCGATTATTAGCTAACGAAATATACTTTGATGAAAAGCAAAGTGAACTTGAAGAAATGCAAAGTGCATTAAACGATTTATTATAGGAGAATGTTATGTCAGAAGAATTAGAGATTCAGGTTTTAGAAATGTCTGAAAAATTTAATGAGAAAAAAGAAGCGTTGAAAGCTTTTAGTGAAGAAATTCCAGAACAATCAGATTTACCAACAGTTCCTCAGGAAGAGAACATATTTAATATTTTTTCTGTCGACTATGGAGTTAAGGGTAAGGATTTAAATACTCTTACAGATGCTGTTCAAAATAGAATGATTGAACAAAACAAGTATATTAAAAAGATTATTCAAGAATTTAATACAATTTACGAAACTTTTCAGTTATTAGATGATGACTATATTAAAAGAATTTCAGACTCTTTAATTGTTGCAAAAAAAGCTAATATTACTGCTTTACAAGGGTTAGAGGAGTCTAAATCCTATCAAGAAAATAATAAAAACTTATTAAATGATGTTTTCAAACAAAATAAAGATTTAATTGATATATTGAAGAAACATCATAAAAAGCTAGAAGAGTTAGAACAACTTGAAGATAAGCAAAGTGAAATTAATAATGAAATTGACAGTTTAAAAGCGAAGCTAAAAACATTAGTGGAAATAGAAAATAGTTTTAACGATTTGCGTTTACAAGTTGAAGAAATACAAAATAATCTTAAAAACGATGTAGATAAGATGAATGTTCGATTAATAGAGGAAGATAAAAATATTACTTTAATTGTCGAGAAATTTCAAACTGAACTAGAGGAAAAACAAAAAGAGATTAGTTTCCTTAGAAAAGGATTCTATACTCTTGGAGTCGCTGTTGTTATAATAGTTTTATTTCTATTGTTTAAAGGAATGTAGATGATTAGTGAAACTTATTTAAAATTGTTAAAATCAGAAGTGAAAAAGCTTGATGATTTGACAAATAATTCTTTTGAATTTGAGACTGTTCTTCAAGAAATTGTTGATAATAAAAAGTATTCGGCATTAGAGTTTATAAAGCGTTTAGGTAATTCGTCAAATAATGATAGATTTCCTAAGATTAAAGATAGACAAACTAGTATTTTAGAATTATTGTATAAATATCTTGGTTCTAGATTAATAGATAGTGAGTACGCTATTTTAAAAGAAATTAATACCAAATCATTTGATGAGCTGTCCGATGAATTAAACTCCTTGATAGGATTAGAAAATGTAAAGAAAGAAATAGAAGACTTAGTAATCTTTAACAAAGTTCAGAAAAATCGAGAAAAGATTGGATTGAAAAAAACGAATAGAACGATGCATATGGCTTTCCTAGGGAATCCGGGTACAGGTAAAACAACAGTTGCTAGAATTGTTGGTAATATGTACCGTTCTCTAGGAATACTAAGCAAAGGTCATTTTATTGAAGCAACTAGAACTGACTTAATAGCAGAATATCAAGGACAAACGGCTTCTAAAGTTAAGAGATTGATACAAAAAGCCAAAGGTGGTGTATTGTTTATTGATGAAGCATATAGTATTACTGAAAACGATAAAAGTGATAGTTATGGTCGAGAGTGTTTAACTGAGTTAACTAAAGCATTAGAAGACTATCGAGATGATTTGGTGGTTATTGTTGCTGGATATGATGAATTGATGAAAAAATTTTTTGAATCTAATCCTGGGTTAAAATCAAGATTTAATTATTTTATTACGTTTGAAGATTACACTGTGGACCAAATGTTTGACATTTTTCTTTCACATTGTAAAAATGAAGAATACATTTTGCATGATTCTGCAAAAGAAACATTAAAAAAATATCTAGAATTACATAGTAACAATCCTGAAAATAAAAATGCAAATGGGCGATTTGTAAGAAATGTATTTGATAGGATAGTTATGAACCAAGCAAGAAGATTAGCCACATTATCTTTTGTTACAAAAGATAATTACATTACAATTCTTGAAGAAGATATTTCATGAATGAAATCAGAAAGCAACACATGAACGGTATTATCAATTTAAAAAAAGAAGCGGGGATGACCTCGCATGACGCGGTTTTTAAGCTGCGTAAGATTTTGGGAACCAAGAAAATTGGGCATGGTGGGACCTTGGATCCGGATGTGGTGGGTGTTTTGCCTATTGCGGTGGGCAAGGCGACCCGCATGGTCGAGTTCATGCAGGATGAGGGTAAGGTCTATGAGGGAGAGATTACTCTTGGTTATTCAACGACGACTGAGGATGCCAGTGGAGAAGTGGTCGCAGAGACTCCTGTTTTATCGCCCTTGGATGAAAAGCTTGTCGATGAAGCAATCGCTAGTTTGACTGGGCCTATTACCCAGATTCCTCCTATGTATTCGGCTGTCAAGGTCAATGGTCGTAAGCTCTATGAGTATGCGCGTGCTGGTCAGGAAGTGGAACGTCCAGAACGTCAGGTTACCATTTATCAATTTGAACGAACAAGTCCGATTTCTTATGAGGATCACCTTGCACGTTTTACATTTCGTGTGAAATGTAGTAAGGGGACTTATATCCGTACTTTGTCAGTTGATTTGGGAGAGAAGCTGGGTTATGCGGCCCATATGTCCCATTTGACTCGGACGAGTGCAGCAGGTTTACAGTTAGAAGATGCCTTGACTTTGAATGAAATTGCTGCAAAAGTGGAGGCTGGTCAACTGGACTTTCTCCATCCTCTAGAGATTGGAATAGGTGACCTTGTCAAAGTTTTCCTAACTCCAGAACAAGCTACAGAAGTGCGCTTTGGTCGTTTTATCGAGCTAGACCAAACAGACAAAGAATTGGCTGCCTTTGAAGGAGGTACATTGCTAGCTATTCTAGAAAAAAGGGATAATCTTTACAAGCCAAGGAAAGTTTTTGGCTAGTTTAACTGGAGTGTGGGGATGGATTTGTTTCCCCTAGACTATCCAAATCAGACTATAAATTTTGTAAAAAATATGATAGAATAGACGACGGATAAAAAAACGGAGGATAGCATGCAAAATAGACCAATCATTATCGGAGTGACAGGTGGTTCTGGTGGTGGTAAAACCAGTGTTTCAAGAGCCATTTTATCTCACTTTCCTGATGAAAAGATTTCCATGATTGAGCATGATTCGTACTACAAGGATCAGTCTCACTTGACCTTTGAAGAGCGTGTCAAAACCAACTACGACCATCCATTTGCCTTTGATACAGACTTGATGATCGAGCAGATTAAGGAATTGTTGGCAGGGCGCCCGGTGGACATCCCGACTTATGACTATACAGAACATACACGGAGTAGCAAGACCTATCGTCAGGAGCCTCAGGATGTCTTTATCGTTGAGGGGATTTTGGTCTTGGAGGACAAGCGTCTGCGAGATTTGATGGATATCAAGATTTTTGTGGATACAGATGATGATGTGCGCATTATTCGTCGTATCAAGCGTGATATGGAGGAGCGTGGCCGTAGTCTGGATAGCGTTATTGATCAGTATTTGGGTGTGGTCAAACCCATGTACCACCAGTTCATTGAGCCGACCAAGCGTTATGCCGATATCGTCATTCCTGAGGGAGTCAGCAATACCGTTGCTATCGACCTTTTGACCACTAAGATTGCAAAGATTTTGGAAGAAGCTCGAAACAGTAAATAATCAGATGAGGAGGCAATGCCTCCTTTTTCTATTTTTCCTTTAGTTTCAGTAGGAAAAAGGTGATTTTTAAGCATGTTTTTGGTATAATAATACCCATGGAAAAGCAAGAAAATGAATAGTAGGTGGAGATGGAAAAGTATTTATCGGTAACAACTTTGACCAAGTATCTGAAAATGAAATTCGATAAAGACCCTTACTTGGAACGGGTCTATTTAACTGGTCAAGTTTCCAACTTTCGTAAACGACCTACTCACCAATATTTCTCTCTAAAAGACGACCATGCAGTCATTCAAGCGACCATCTGGTCTGGGATTTATCAAAAATTAGGTTTCGACCTGGAAGAAGGGATGAAGATCAATGTGATTGGGCGTGTTCAGGTTTATGAACCGAGTGGGAGCTACTCTATCATCATTGAGAAGGCTGAACCTGATGGAGTTGGAGCGCTTGCGATTCAGTTTGAACAACTCAAGAAAAAATTAACAGAAGAAGGCCTGTTTCAAGAGAGATTCAAGCAACCTATTCCCCAGTTTGCTAAGCGAATCGGTGTGGTAACCAGTCGCAGTGGAGCTGTTATTCGAGATATTATCACGACCGTCAGCAGACGTTTCCCTGGTGTTGATATCCTTCTCTATCCGACTAAGGTACAAGGTGATGGAGCCGCGGAGGAAATTGCTCGAAATATTGCGCGTGCTAATCAGCGTGAGGACCTAGATGTTCTCATCATTGGTCGTGGTGGGGGTTCCATTGAGGATCTCTGGGCTTTTAACGAAGAAATCGTGGTACGAGCTATTTTTGAATCTCGTTTGCCAGTTATCTCGAGTGTGGGGCATGAGACGGATGTGACCTTGGCAGACTTTGTGGCCGATCGTCGTGCTGCGACCCCAACGGCTGCAGCTGAACTAGCAACACCTGTGACCAAGTTGGATGTATTGGCTCATTTGCAAAATCAGGAAAAACGGATGGCTACGGCAGTCCGAAATGTCCTATCTAAGAAACAAGAATCTTTGAAAAAATGCAGTCAGTCAGTCATCTTTAGACAGCCAGAGCGCTTGTATGATGGTTATTTGCAACGGTTGGATCAGCTGCAACTGCGCTTAAAACAAAGTTTGCGAACACGGATTTCTGACAGCAACCAACTAGTCCAAGCAAGGACACACCAATTGGTGCAATTATCACCTGTTACCAAAATCCAACGCTATCAAGACCGGTTAGGTCAGTTGGACAAGCTCCTACGTAGCCAAATGGCGCTGGTTTATGATGCCAAGGTTGCGGAGGTCAAGCGACTTTCGGAAGCACTTCTGATGTTGGATACCAGTCGAATCGTGGCGCGTGGTTATGCTATTGTCAAAAAAGAAGAGTCAGTAGTCGATTCGGTTGAGAGTTTGAAGAAAAAAGATCAAGTAACGCTTTTGATGCGAGATGGTCAAGTAGAATTAGAGGTTAAAGATGTCAAAACAAAAGAAATTTGAGGAAAATCTAGCAGAACTGGAAACCATTGTCCAAAGTTTGGAAAATGGTGAAATCGCTCTAGAAGATGCAATTGCGGCCTTTCAAAAGGGCATGGTCTTGTCAAAAGAGCTCCAAGCGACCTTGGACAAGGCTGAAAAGACCTTGGTTAAGGTCATGCAAGAAGATGGAACAGAAAGTGATTTTGAATGAAGAAGCAAGAAAAATTAGCTCTTGTTGAGTCGGCTTTGGAAGATTTTTATGGAGACCAGCAGTTTTCCTCTAGTTTGCGAGAGTCTGTTCTCTATTCCATTCATGCTGGTGGCAAGCGTGTTCGGCCTTTTCTCTTGCTAGAAGTTCTGGAATCCTTGCAAGTAGTTATCCAACCAGCACATGCTCAAGTGGCAGCGGCCTTGGAAATGATTCATACAGGGAGCTTGATTCACGATGATCTTCCTGCCATGGATGATGACGATTACCGTCGTGGTCGGTTGACCAATCATAAGAAATTTGGCGAAGCTATGGCAATTTTGGCAGGAGATGCCTTGTTCCTAGATCCTTACGCCATAATAGCGCAGGCAGATTTGCCAAGTCCAATCAAGGTGGACTTGATTGCCAACCTATCCCTTGCTTCAGGTAGTCTAGGCATGGTGGCAGGGCAGGTTCTGGACATGGAGGGTGAACACCAACACTTGTCTTTGGAAGAACTTCAGACCATTCATGCTAATAAAACTGGGAAATTACTAGCTTATCCTTTCCAAGCAGCAGCTATCATAGCAGAATTAGCACCAGAGTTACAAGCAAAACTGAAAACTGTGGGTGAATTGATTGGCCTAGCCTTTCAAGTTCGAGATGATGTGCTGGATGTGACAGCTAGTTTTGAGGAAATCGGCAAGACACCACAAAAGGATTTGCAGGCAGAAAAGTCAACCTATCCAGCCTTGTTGGGCTTGGAAGAGGCGATTGCCTTTTGTAACCAAACTCTGGATCAAGCTAATGTAAAATTAGAAGAAATTGCCCAACAGGTTCCCTTCAAGATAGAATCGATTGTGAAAGTAGTAGAAAGTTTGAGAATCAATGGCTAAGGAAAGAGTGGATGTACTAGCTTATAAACAGGGCTTGTTTGAAACGCGAGAACAGGCCAAGCGCGGCGTCATGGCTGGTCTGGTTGTAGCTGTCCTCAATGGGGAGCGTTTTGACAAACCAGGAGAGAAAATCCCAGATGACACTGAGCTAAAACTCAAAGGTGAAAAACTCAAGTATGTCAGCCGTGGTGGCTTAAAATTAGAAAAAGCCTTGCAGGTCTTTGATTTGTCAGTGGATGGGGCGACCACGATTGATATTGGAGCCTCTACGGGAGGATTTACTGATGTTATGCTACAGAACGGTGCCGTACTTGTCTACGCAGTTGATGTCGGTACCAATCAGTTGGCTTGGAAATTACGCCAAGACCCTCGGGTTGTCAGCATGGAGCAGTTTAATTTTCGTTATGCTGAAAAGACTGATTTTGAGCAGGAACCGAGCTTTGCCAGTATTGATGTGAGTTTTATTTCCCTCAGTTTGATTCTGCCAGCCTTACACCGTGTCTTGGCAGATCAAGGGCAGGTGGTGGCTCTGGTTAAGCCCCAGTTTGAAGCAGGACGTGAGCAGATTGGGAAGAATGGAATCATTCGCGATGCCAAGGTTCATCAAACTGTCCTTGAATCTGTCACTGCTATGGCGGTTGAACAAGGTTTTTCAGTGCTTGGATTAGACTATTCACCAATCCAAGGAGGACATGGGAACATCGAATTTCTGGCATATTTGAAAAAGGAAGAGGGAGCAAGCAATCAAGTTGCCCCTGAAATAGAAAAAGTTGTAGAGAGAGCGCATAGAGAATTTAAAGATGAATAAAAAAGAGAGACTTGAAAAAATTAGAAGATTTGTTACGGATTATCAAATTGGGACTCAGGAAGAAATCGTTGAGCATTTGAAGGAAGCAGGTATTTCTGCTACGCAAGCCACTGTCTCAAGGGACATCAAGGAACTTGGGATTGTTAAAATTCCTTTGAAGAACAACACCTATATCTATGAGTTGCCAAAATCAGTCGTCAAAAGTTTGCAGTTGGCTGAGGACAATATTGTGAGTTCTGAGTTAATGGGAAATATGATTAACCTTGCTGTTATTCCTGGAAATACTATTTTTGTGAAGAGTCAGTTGGTTGAAGCATTTTCTGAACAGATTTTTAGCTGTCTAGCTGATGATGATTCTATCTTAATTGTAGCTAGAACAGCAGAGGCAGCTGAAGAAATTGTTGAACAAGTCAAAAAATGGTAGGTCAGTATGTTACTTGAAATTTCGATAAAAAACTTTGCCATTATTGAGGCGATTTCCCTCAATTTTGAAAAGGGTATGACTGTTTTAACCGGAGAAACGGGTGCTGGAAAGTCTATCATTATCGACGCTATGAATCTCATGTTGGGGGCTCGTGCAACGACAGACGTTATTCGTCACGGTGCGCCAAAAGCAGAGATTGAGGGGCTTTTCTCAGTTGAAAATAGTCGCCTTTTACAAGAACTTTTTGATGAGCAAGGTTTGGAAATGGGTGATGAAATTATCATCCGGCGTGAAATTTTGCAAAATGGTCGTAGCGTTAGTCGCGTGAATGGTCAGATGGTCAATCTTTCTGTCTTGCGTGCTATTGGGCAGCACCTTGTGGATATCCATGGTCAGCATGACCAAGAGGAGTTAATGCGTCCTCAACTGCACATCCAGATGTTGGATGAGTTTGGTGATGCTGTTTTCTTGGAGTTGAAGGAGACCTATCAGACGAGCTTTGATGCCTATCGCAAAATGCGCAAGCAGGTTTTGGAAGTCAAGAAAAACCAACAGGAACACAAGGCTCGTATTGAGATGTTGGAATTTCAAATGGCAGAGATTGAGGCTGCAAACTTGCAGGTTGGTGAAGACTTGGCTCTCAACCAAGAACGAGATAAACTCCTCAATCATAAAAATATTGCGGATACGCTAACCAATGCCTACAGTATGCTGGACAATGAGGAATTCTCCAGTCTTGCTAATGTCCGTTCGGCCATGAATGACATGGAAAGTGTCGAAGAGTATGACCCAGAATACCGTGAAATTTCAAGTTCTCTATCAGAAACCTACTATGTTTTAGAAGATGTTAGCAAGCGTTTGGAAGATATTATCGAGGACTTGGATTTTGATGGCAATCGCCTCATGCAGGTTGAAAATCGCTTAGATCTTCTGAATACTATTACCCGCAAGTATGGTGGAACTGTGGACGACGTTTTGCTTTATTTTGCCAAGATTACGGATGAGTACAATCTCTTGACTGGAAATAACCTTTCTTCCGAAGATATGGAAGCAGAGCTCAAGAAATTGGAAGTTAATCTTGTCGATTTGGCAGGGCAACTTGCATCCGCTCGTCATGATTTGGCCCAGCAGCTTGAGGCAGAGATTAAACAAGAGCTGCAGGATCTCTATATGGAGAAGGCACAATTTCAGGTTCGCTTTAGTAAGAGTAAGTTCAGCCGTGAAGGAAATGAAGCAGTCGAATTTTACATTTCCACCAACCCTGGTGAAGACTTTAAGCCTTTGGTTAAGGTTGCGTCTGGTGGGGAATTATCCCGCCTCATGTTGGCTATCAAGTCAGCCTTTTCTCGCAAGGAAGGGAAGACCAGTATTGTCTTTGATGAGGTGGATACGGGAGTTTCAGGTCGTGTAGCCCAAGCCATTGCTCAAAAGATTCATAAGATTGGCCAGCATGGACAGGTTTTAGCTATTTCTCACCTTCCACAAGTAATTGCGATCGCGGATTATCAATTCTTTATTGAGAAGATTAGCGATGAGCACTCTACGGTGTCGACGGTTCGTCTCTTGACCTTAGAAGAGCGAGTAGAGGAAGTCGCTAAAATGTTGGCTGGGGAAAATGTAACTGAAGCTGCCCTTACCCAAGCTAGAGAATTATTGCAAACGAGGGAGAAATAAATGACAGACTATTATGTAATTGGAGATGTTCACGGAAAGGCAGGTATGCTAGAAGACCTTCTCAAAACATGGGATGGTCACACCCCGTTGCTCTTTCTAGGGGATTTGATTGACCGTGGTGAAGACAGTCGCCGTGTTCTAGAAATGGTCAAAGACTTGGTCGACAATCATGGAGCTATCTGTCTATCAGGAAACCATGAGTATATGTTTCTGACTTGGCTCGATGATCCAGAAGAAAGCTATGACCATTATCGTCGCAATGGTGGAGATACAACTATTAACTCTATTTTAGGTCGTCCCTTGGATGCACCAGTTGATGGCGTAGAAGATGCCAAACGTGTTGCGACAGAAGCAGCAGACTTGGTCGAATTTATTCGTCAAATGCCATTTGTAGTAGAGACAGACAAGTATATCTTTGTTCATGCTGGTATTGATTTAACTTTGGATGATTGGCATGAAACCACAGATTACAAGAAAGTCTGGCTCAGAAAACCATTCCACGAAGCTGAAAATCATACCGGGAAAACCATTGTCTTTGGGCATACACCAGTTTATGGTTTGCTCAAGCAAGACCGAGGTACTGCTGAGCTTTGGATAACAGATGATGGCAAGATTGGCATGGATGGAGGAGCTGTCTATGGTGGTGTCCTTCATGGAATCGTCTTTACAGACCAAGGAATGGCCGAACACCACTTTATCGAGAATGATGGCTTTATTGCCGAAGATTAGTACTCCTAGCAGGGTATGGTCTTGTCAAAATGTTAAAAACAATTTATAATTAATAGATACCCTGAAAGGAAGAGCATCATGAACTTAGAAGATTTGAAAAAACGACAGGAGAAGATTCGGAACTTCTCTATTATCGCCCATATTGACCATGGGAAATCAACCCTAGCAGACCGCATTTTGGAAAAGACGGAGACGGTTTCTAGTCGTGAAATGCAAGCCCAGCTTCTGGATAGTATGGATCTTGAGCGTGAACGTGGGATTACCATTAAACTCAATGCTATTGAGCTCAATTACACTGCAAAAGATGGGGAAACTTATATTTTCCACTTGATTGACACACCTGGGCACGTGGACTTTACCTATGAAGTGTCGCGTTCGCTAGCTGCCTGTGAAGGAGCGATTTTGGTGGTTGATGCGGCCCAAGGGATTGAGGCTCAAACACTTGCCAACGTTTATCTAGCCTTGGACAATGATTTGGAAATTCTGCCCGTCATTAACAAAATTGACCTACCAGCAGCTGATCCAGAGCGTGTACGTACAGAGATTGAGGATGTCATCGGACTGGATGCCAGCGAAGCGGTCTTAGCTTCAGCCAAAGCTGGTATTGGTATTGAAGAAATTCTTGAGCAGATCGTAGAGAAAGTTCCCGCACCAACAGGAGATGTAACGGCACCACTCAAGGCCTTGATTTTCGACTCAGTTTATGATGCTTATCGCGGGGTTATTCTCCAAGTGCGTGTTATGGACGGAGTGGTCAAACCTGGCGATAAGATTCAGCTCATGAGCAATGGAAAGACCTTTGATGTGACGGAAGTTGGTATTTTTACACCGAAAGCAGTCGGGCGCGATTTCCTAGCGACAGGTGACGTTGGTTATATTGCAGCTTCCATCAAGACGGTTCAAGACACTCGTGTGGGTGATACAGTGACCCTAGCAAGCAATCCTGCAGCAGAACCACTAGACGGCTACAAGCAAATGAACCCTATGGTCTTTGCAGGTCTTTATCCAATTGAGTCAAACAAGTACAATGACCTTCGTGAAGCCCTTGAAAAATTGCAGCTCAACGATGCCAGCCTGCAGTTTGAACCAGAAACATCTCAGGCTCTTGGATTTGGTTTCCGTTGTGGATTCCTTGGACTTCTCCATATGGATGTTATTCAAGAGCGTTTAGAGCGTGAGTTCAACATTGACCTCATCATGACAGCTCCGTCTGTTATTTACAAGGTTAACCAAACTGACGGTGAATCTATGGATGTGTCTAACCCCTCTGAATTTCCAGATCCGACTAAGATCGCGACCATTGAAGAACCTTATGTCAAGGCGCAAATTATGGTACCGCAGGAGTTTGTTGGAGCAGTGATGGAACTAGCTCAGCGCAAGCGTGGGGACTTTGTGACCATGGACTATATTGATGATAATCGCGTCAATGTTATCTATCAAATTCCACTTGCTGAAATCGTCTTTGACTTTTTTGATAAGCTCAAATCTTCGACACGTGGTTATGCAAGCTTTGACTACGAATTGTCAGAGTACCGCCCATCTAAGCTGGTAAAAATGGATATCCTTCTCAATGGAGACAAGGTGGATGCCCTCAGCTTTATCGTTCACAAGGATTTTGCCTACGAACGTGGGAAACTCATCGTTGATAAGCTCAAGAAAATCATCCCTCGTCAACAGTTTGAAGTGCCGATTCAAGCAGCTATTGGACACAAAATTGTGGCTCGTACGGATATCAAGGCCCTTCGTAAAAACGTACTTGCCAAGTGTTATGGTGGTGACGTTTCTCGTAAGCGTAAACTCCTTGAAAAACAGAAAGCTGGTAAGAAACGCATGAAAGCTATCGGATCAGTAGAAGTCCCACAAGAAGCCTTCCTTAGCGTCTTAAGCATGGATGAAGAATAGAAATAGAAAACAAAACTCTTGAAAATTTTTCAAGAGTTTTTTCTTTAAATGAGAGTGATAAAATCGGAAACTAACAGAATTGATTAGGTTAAAATTTGACAGAAGTCCTTATTTTTCTTATAATGCAGATGGAAAGGTGGTAGGATGAAAAAATTATTAATTTTAGGTACTGTAGTTACTGCTAGTATTTTTCTAGCTTCATGCTCCAATAAATCACAAACAGCAACCGAAGAAAGTTCGTCTGCAGTTGTTAGTTCTTCTAGCAGTCAGGAAACGAGTAGCTCTAGCTCTGCCGTTTCAGAAGCGAAAAAGGAAGAGACGCAAATTATCGGTTCGAATGAATATGGTTTTGTCAAGGTACCCAAATCATGGGTTCGATTTCATGAAGTAGAAGGTGGAAATGATATACAGTATAGTGATGGAACAGATATCAACATTGTTACGCTGAATACCTTCAAGGCTGAGCAGTTTAATATCAGTGAAGAAGAATATGCTAAACTGGATGTTGTGACTGTCTCTTCTAGTATTTTAACTTCCAAAGAACAAAGCTCTGATTTCAGTAAGGTTTGGGGCTCCAAATCGACCATTGGAGGCTATGAAGCCTATGTTGTCAATGCAATTGCTAAGTCAGGGAAATACCTCGTTACTTGGGTTTTCCGATCAAATGATGGTAAAATCCGCTATGTTTCACTTGAAGGAGATGGGGAAACTTTAAAAACAATCTTACCGATGGTTGAAAGTAGCTGGTCAACTACTAAAGCTGAATAAATGAAAAAAAGAAGATCCTTGGTCTTCTTTTTATGTTTTTTACGAATAGATAGATGAGTAGAAAAAGAAATGGAGTTGTATATGAAAATCACAAACTATGAGATTTACAAATTGAGAAAAGCTGGGCTGACCAATCAACAGATTTTAACTGTTCTTGAATATGACGAGACTGTAGATCAGGAGCTCTTGCTAGGTGACATTGCGGAAATATCGGGGTGTCGTAATCCTGCGGTCTTTATGGAACGCTATTTCCAGATAGATGATGTTCAGTTGGAGAAGGAGTTCCAAAAATTTCCATCCTTCTCGATTCTAGACGACTGTTATCCTTGGGATTTGAGTGAGATTTATGATGCTCCAGCTCTCTTGTTTTATAAAGGGAATCTAGACTTATTGAAATTTCCAAAGGTTGCTGTTGTAGGGAGTCGTTCATGTTCTAGTCAGGGAGCAAAGTCGGTTCAGAAAGTCATTCAAGGTTTGGAAAACGAGTTAATCGTGGTCAGTGGTTTAGCCAAAGGGATTGATACGGCTGCCCATATGGCTGCACTCCAGAATGGAGGAAGAACGATTGCTGTCATTGGAACAGGATTGGATGTTTTTTACCCCCGTGCCAATAAACGTTTGCAGGAACACATTGGTAATCACCATTTGGTACTTAGCGAATACGGACCTGGTGAGGAACCCTTGAAATTTCACTTTCCAGCTCGTAATCGAATCATAGCAGGACTGTGTCGAGGGGTCATTGTAGCAGAGGCAAGAATGCGTTCTGGTAGTCTCATTACCTGTGAGCGAGCTATGGAGGAAGGACGCGATGTTTTTGCTATTCCAGGAAACATTTTAGATGGCCATTCAGATGGCTGTCACCATCTGATTCAAGAGGGAGCAAAGCTGATTAGCAGTGGTCAAGATGTGTTGGCTGAGTTTGAATTTTAAGAAGAAATTTGTTCATTCAGATAAACTTTTCTTCTATATATAGGACTTAGGTCTTGACAGCTATAGAAAAATGGTTTACACTTTATAAAGTTTATTACTTTGAAAAGGTGTGATAGTGTGGCTACGGCAACAAAGAAGAAAAAATCAACAGTTAAGAAAAATCTAGTCATCGTGGAGTCGCCTGCTAAAGCGAAAACGATTGAGAAATACCTAGGCAGAAACTACAAGGTTCTAGCCAGTGTCGGGCATATCCGAGATTTGAAAAAATCCAGTATGTCTGTTGACATTGAAAATAACTACGAACCACAGTATATCAATATCCGGGGCAAAGGCCCTCTCATCAATGACTTGAAAAAAGAAGCCAAAAAGGCCAATAAAGTCTTTCTGGCGAGTGACCCGGACCGTGAAGGAGAAGCGATTTCCTGGCACTTGGCTCACATTCTCAACTTGGATGAGAATGATGCCAACCGTGTAGTCTTTAATGAAATCACCAAAGACGCAGTAAAAAATGCCTTTAAAGAACCTCGCAAGATTGACATGGACTTGGTTGACGCCCAACAAGCTCGTCGTGTCTTAGACCGCTTGGTAGGGTATTCGATTTCGCCTATTTTGTGGAAAAAGGTCAAGAAGGGCTTATCAGCAGGGCGTGTGCAGTCGGTTGCCCTTAAACTCATCATTGATCGTGAAAATGAAATCAATGCCTTCCAACCGGAAGAATACTGGACAATTGATGGCGTCTTTAAAAAGGGAACCAAGCAATTTCAAGCTTCTTTCTATGGTATGAATGGCAAAAAGATGAAATTGACTACCAACGAAGAAGTTAAAGAAGTCTTGTCCCATTTGACTAGCAAAGACTTCACAGTTGACCAGGTAGATAAGAAAGAACGCAAACGCAATGCGCCCCTACCTTATACGACTTCAACTATGCAAATGGATGCGGCTAACAAAATCAATTTTCGTACTCGAAAGACTATGATGGTGGCTCAACAACTCTACGAAGGGATCAATATCGGATCAGGTGTGCAAGGTTTGATTACCTATATGCGTACAGACTCGACTCGTATCAGTCCTGTGGCTCAGAATGAAGCGGCAAGCTACATTAACGACCGTTTTGGTAGCAAGTATTCCAAGCATGGTAGCAAGATCAAGAATGCCTCAGGAGCTCAAGATGCTCACGAAGCCATTCGTCCATCTAGTGTCTTTAACACACCTGAAAGCATCGCTAAGTACTTGGACAAAGACCAGCTTAAGCTTTATACCCTTATCTGGAATCGTTTTGTGGCAAGCCAGATGACAGGAGCTATCTTTGATACCATGGCTGTTAAGCTTTCTCAAAATGGGGTTCAGTTTGCGGCAAATGGAAGTCAAGTTAAGTTTGATGGGTATCTTGCTATCTACAATGACTCTGACAAGAACAAGATGTTGCCAGATATGGCTGTTGGAGATGTGGTCAAGCAGGTCAATAGCAAGCCAGAACAACATTTCACTCAACCGCCAGCTCGCTATTCGGAAGCGACTCTTATCAAGACCTTGGAAGAAAATGGAGTTGGACGTCCGTCAACCTACGCTCCGACCATTGAAACCATCCAGAAACGATACTACGTTCGTTTGGCAGCAAAACGTTTTGAACCAACAGAGTTGGGAGAAATTGTCAATAAACTTATTGTTGAATACTTCCCAGACATCGTCAATGTGACCTTCACAGCTGAAATGGAAGGAAAACTGGATGATGTCGAGGTTGGAAAAGAGCAGTGGCAACGTGTTATTGATGCCTTTTATAAACCATTCTCTAAAGAAGTGGCCAAGGCTGAATCCGAAATGGAAAAAATCCAGATCAAGGATGAGCCAGCTGGATTTGACTGTGAGGTTTGTGGCAGTCCGATGGTGATTAAGCTCGGTCGTTTTGGTAAATTCTATGCATGTAGCAATTTCCCAGACTGCCGTCATACACAAGCTATTGTCAAAGAGATTGGAGTCGAGTGTCCAAGCTGTCATCAAGGACAAATCATCGAACGCAAAACCAAGCGTAATCGTATCTTCTATGGTTGCAATCGCTATCCAGAATGTGAGTTTACTTCCTGGGACAAACCCATTGGACGTGACTGTCCAAAATGCGGACACTTCCTAGTGGAGAAAAAAGTCCGTGGTGGTGGCAAGCAGGTTGTATGTAGTAATGGCGACTACGAAGAGGAAAAAATTAAATAAAATGAAGAGTCCTGAAAATAAATTTCAGGCTCTTTTTTTGTTGATGCTTGACAAATTTCCTTACTTTGTGGGAAACTAGTATAAGATTATTTCAATTAGGAGAAGACATGCGTATTATTTACCTAAGTATTGGTTTTATTTCTTTAGCCTTGGCTCTTGTTGGGGTTGTCTTGCCCCTCTTGCCAACAACGCCCTTCCTTTTGCTATCAATTGCTTGCTTTTCCAAGTCTTCAAAGAGATTTGAAGACTGGCTTTATCATACAAAGCTTTATCAGACCTATGTAGCTGACTTTCGGGAAACCAAGTCAATAGCGCGAGAACGAAAGAAAAAAATCATCGTATCTATCTATATCTTGATGGGAATTTCTATTTATTTTGCCCCTCTTTTGCCAGTCAAAATCGGTCTGGGAGCCTTGACTATCTTTATCACCTACTATCTCTTTAAAGTCATTCCTGACAAAGAATAGATAAAAATAGTAGTTATTTGCCTTGATAAAAATGAAAGCATATTTAAAATAATATGATATAATAAATTTAAAGAAAACATCAAGGAGAATCAAATGATTTACGAATTTTGTGCTGAAAATGTGACCTTGCTTGAAAAAGCAATGCAGGCTGGAGCTCGTCGAATCGAACTTTGTGACAATCTAGCAGTAGGAGGAACAACACCTAGCTATGGAGTGACCAAGGCAGCGGTTGAACTGGCAGCTAATTACGATACCACCATCATGACTATGATTCGTCCCCGTGGTGGCGATTTTGTCTATACTGATCTTGAAATAGCGATCATGCTAGAAGATATTCGTTTGACTGCGCAAGCTGGAAGTCAAGGTGTTGTATTTGGTGCTTTAACTGCTGATAAGAAGTTGGATAAAGCTAATCTGGAGAAGCTGATTGCCGCATCTAAAGGAATGGAAATTGTTTTCCACATGGCTTTTGATGAATTGAGTGATGAAGAGCAATTGGAGGCCATTGACTGGCTCAGCCAAGCTGGTGTCACTCGTATCTTAACTCGTGCTGGTGTGTCTGGGGACTCGCTAGAGAAACGTTTTGAACACTATCACAGAATTTTGGGACATGCAAAAGGTAAAATTGAAATCTTACCAGGTGGGGGGATTGACTTGGATAACCGTCAAACCTTTATCGATCAACTAGGCGTGACACAACTTCACGGTACCAAGGTTGCCTTTTAAAAAATAGAAAGGAACTGCTAGCTTTTGGTAGCAGTTTTCACTTATGTTTGAAATTTTTAAATCCTATCAGTTTAATAAAGAAAAAGCTTCTGCCTATGGTTTTGTAGAAAATGGAGAAGTCTGGACCTATAGTTGCCAGATTTTGCAGGGTGAATTTTTCATGATACTCTCCATCACTCCTGATAATGTGAGTTTTCTTGTCTTTGACCAGGAAACGGGAGATCTCTATCCCCAGGTACATATGGAAAGTATGAGGGGAAGTTTTGTCGGAAGTGTCCGTGAGGCTTGTTTGGAGATTCTTTACCAGGTTCGGAAGGCTTGCTTTGATGTACAGGATTTTATCTGTCCTCAGACTAAGCGTATCATGGCTCAAGTTCAGGAAAAGTATGGTAATCAGTTGGAGTATCTTTGGGAAAAGTCGCCTGATACAGCTGTATTACGCCATGAAGGTAATCAAAAGTGGTATGCTGTTTTAATGAGAATTCCTTGGGATAAGCTGGAAAAGGGGAGAGAAGGGCTAGTCGAAGCAGTCAACCTCAAACACGACCAAGTAGCTGACTTGCTTTCAAAAAGGGGCATTTATCCAGCCTTTCATATGAACAAACGCTACTGGCTTAGTCTGGCGCTTGATGATAGTTTGCAAGATGAAGAAGCATTAGAACTCATCGAAAGAAGTTGGAACTTGACTGTGAAAAAATAAGGAAAGTTACTTGATTTTTCAAATACTTTCAATTAGCAAAATATTCTTTACTGAAGAAATTTTCAGAAAATATTGGATTTTTTCTTGACAAGAGATTTTTCCTATGCTAAAATACTTAACAAGACATCAAACGAAGGAGAAAGTCAAACATGAAAACAGCTAAGTTTAATCAATTTGCTTTGTTGTTGAGGTACTCGGGCTAGTGCAAAAGCATTAGTCCTGTTTGGCTTACCAAGCGGGAGTAAATCAACATCTCGCTTGGGCTTCTGAGCGAGATGTTTTTTTAAAACCACATTTGGAAAAGGGGAAATCTTATGCGTAAAGTTGAATTTTTTGATACAAGCCTTCGTGATGGGGAACAAACACCTGGTGTTAACTTCTCAATAAAGGAAAAAGTTTCCATTGCAAGACAGCTGGAGAAATGGGGAATTTCTGTAATTGAAGCTGGTTTTCCGGCTGCTAGTCCAGATTCATTTATAGCCGTTCAAAAAATTGCTAGAGCCATGAAAAAAACAGCAGTGACAGGATTAGCTCGTTCTGTAAAATCTGATATTGATGCTTGTTATGAGGCTCTTAAGGATGCCAAGTATCCACAAATTCATGTCTTTATCGCTACCAGTCCGATTCATCGCAAGTATAAGCTCAATAAGAGTAAGGAAGAGATTTTAGAAGCTATCAAGGAGCATGTTTCTTATGCACGTTCTAAGTTTGAAATCGTCGAGTTCTCTCCTGAAGATGCGACTAGAACAGAGTTGGATTTCCTCTTACAAGTCGTTCAAACAGCGGTCGATGCAGGTGCATCTTATATCAATATCCCTGACACAGTTGGCTTTACGACTCCAGAAGAGTTTGCACGCATCTTTGATCACTTGACTGAAAATATTAAATCAGATCATAAAGTTGTCTTTGGTGTCCACTGTCACGATGATCTCGGTATGGCAACTGCAAATACTTTGACAGCAATTAAACACGGTGCTGGACGTGTCCAGGGAACTATTAATGGCATCGGTGAACGCGCAGGTAATGTTGCTCTTGAAGAAGTAGCTGTTGCTTTGAAGATTCGTGAGGATTTCTTCCAAGCCACTAGTGATATTGTTTTGGATGAAACAATGAATACGTCTGAAATGGTTTCTCGCTTTTCTGGTATTCCAGTTCCTAAAAACAAGGCTGTCGTTGGTGGCAATGCCTTCTCTCACGAGTCTGGTATTCACCAAGATGGAGTCCTTAAAAATCCTCTCACTTATGAGATCATCACACCTGAATTGGTCGGTGTTAAGAGCAATAGTCTTCCGCTTGGTAAATTGTCAGGTCGCCATGCCTTTGTTGAAAAACTAAGAGAACTGGCCCTAGATTTTACAGAAGAGGATATCAAACCACTCTTCGCTAAGTTCAAGGCACTGGCAGATAAGAAACAAGAAATCACAGATGCAGATATTCGAGCTCTGGTCGCTGGCACCATGGTTGAAAATCCAGAAGGCTTCCATTTTGATGATTTACAACTTCAAACTCATGCAGACAATGACATTGAAGCCCTCGTTAGCCTAGCTAATATGGATGGTGAAAAAGTCGAATTTAATGCGACAGGGCAAGGTTCCGTTGAAGCAATCTTTAACGCTATCGATAAGTTCTTTAACCAATCTGTCCGCTTGGTGTCCTATACTATTGACGCGGTAACAGATGGAATCGATGCCCAAGCTCGGGTTTTGGTCACTGTTGAAAACAGAGATACCGAAACCATCTTTAATGCAGCAGGACTCGATTTTGATGTACTGAAAGCTTCGGCTATTGCTTATATCAATGCCAATACTTTTGTTCAAAAAGAGAATGCTGGTGAGATGGGGCGTAGCGTTTCCTACCGAGACATGCCTAGTGTGTAAAGGAGAAGGCTATGACAAAGAAAATAGTAGCTTTAGCAGGGGATGGAATCGGTCCAGAAATCATGGAAGCTGGTTTAGCAGTTCTGGAAGCTCTAGCTTCAAAAACAGGTTTTGACTATGAGATAGATAGATGCCCCTTTGGAGGTGTAGGTATTGATGCTGTGGGGCATCCCTTACCTGATGAAACCCTCAAGTCATGTAGAGAAGCAGATGCTATTCTCCTAGCAGCTATCGGTAGTCCCCAGTATGATGGAGCAGCGATTCGGCCTGAACAAGGCTTGCTGGCTCTTCGTAAGGAACTCAATCTCTATGCTAATATTCGCCCCGTAAAAATCTTTGACAGTCTCAAGCATTTGTCACCACTTAAACCAGAACGAATTGCTGGTGTAGACTTTGTCGTGGTGCGTGAGTTGACAGGTGGGATTTACTTTGGAGATCATATTCTTGAAGAGCGAAAAGCGCGTGATATCAATGACTACAGCTATGAGGAAGTAGAGCGGATTCTTCGCAAGGCATTTGAAATCGCAAGAAATCGCAGAAAAATCGTTACCAGTATTGATAAACAAAATGTTCTGGCAACCTCTAAACTCTGGCGGAGAGTAGCTGAGGAAGTCGCGCAGGATTTCCCAGATGTAACCTTGGAGCACCAGTTGGTGGACTCAGCTGCCATGCTCATGATTACCAATCCTGCTAAGTTTGATGTCATCGTGACAGAGAATCTTTTCGGAGATATCTTATCTGATGAATCGAGTGTTCTATCAGGCACACTTGGTGTCATGCCATCAGCTAGTCATTCTGAAAAAGGTCCAAGTCTTTATGAGCCTATTCATGGTTCGGCACCTGATATTGCAGGTCAAGGAATTGCCAACCCTATCTCCATGATTTTGTCAGTTGCCATGATGTTGAGAGATAGCTTTGGACGTTATGAGGATGCGGAGCGTATCGAACATGCTGTTGAGAACAGTTTGGCAGCAGGTGTTTTAACAAGAGATATTGGAGGAAAGGCTTCGACCAAGGAAATGACAGAAGCCATCATTGAAAGATTATGAAGATAAATGAAGGAATCACGCTTGTCCTCTTGATTTGGAATTTGCTGGTTTTCTTGATTTATGGCATTGACAAATCCAAGGCAAGAAGAGGTGCTTGGCGCATCCCAGAGAAAATCTTACTCATTTTGGCTCTTACTTGTGGTGGTTTTGGTGCCTGGTTGGCAGGAATCAGCTTTCACCACAAGACTAGAAAATGGTATTTTAAAACAGTTTGGTTTCTCGGGATGGTAACCACACTAGTAGCCTTATATTTTATTTGGAGGTAATGGATGGCAGGAAAATCGATTTTTGATAAATTATGGGATCGCCATGTCATCACAGGAGAAGAAGGTCAACCCCAACTCATGTATGTGGACCAGCACTATATTCATGAAGTGACTAGTCCCCAAGCTTTTCAAGGATTACGAGATGCAGGTCGCAGATTGAGACGGCCCGACTTGACATTTGGAACCTTTGACCACAATGTACCAACGGTCAATATCTACGATATTCGAGATGTGATTTCTAAGGCTCAAATTGATAAGCTTGCTGAAAATGTTGAGGAGTTTGGGATTGAACATGCGGCCCACGGTTCTGAAAAACAAGGTATCGTTCACATGGTTGGACCAGAAACAGGGCGGACGCAACCAGGAAAATTCATCGTCTGTGGAGATAGCCACACAGCTACTCACGGAGCTTTCGGAGCTATCGCTTTTGGGATTGGGACCAGTGAGGTCGAGCATGTCTTTGCTACCCAGACACTCTGGCAAGTTAAACCCAAGAAAATGTTGGTTGAATTCACTGGAGTTCCTCAAAAAGGAGTTTATTCTAAGGATTACATTCTCGCCTTAATTGCCAAGTACGGCGTTGCTTGTGGTGTAGGATATGTGGTGGAATATCGTGGGCAAGCGATTGATACTCTAACCATGGAAGAGAGAATGACTATCTGCAATATGTCCATCGAGTTTGGCTCTAAGATGGGAATCATGAATCCGGATCAGACGACTTATGACTATCTCAAGGGACGAGAATGTGTTCCAGAAGCTTTCGAAGAAGCTGTTACCGACTGGAAGACCCTTGTCAGCGATGAGGATGCTGTTTATGATAAGGTTATCCGGATGGATGTCTCAGACTTGGCTCCTATGGTGACCTGGGGAACCAATCCAGCTATGGGCGTTGACTTTGACAGTAGTTTTCCAGAAATTAAGGATATGAATGATGAACGAGCATATCATTACATGGACTTGGAGCCTGGTCAAAAGCCAGCGGATATTGAGCTAGGCTATATCTTTATCGGGTCTTGTACCAATGCTCGTCTCAGCGACTTGCAACTGGCTGCGCGATTTGTCAAAGGGAAGAAAATAGCTCCCAATCTAACAGCAATTGTAGTTCCGGGCTCTCGTCCTGTGAAACGAGCTGCGGAGAAGTTGGGTTTGGATAAGGTTTTCTTAGACGCTGGCTTTGAGTGGAGAGACCCAGGTTGCTCTATGTGCCTGGGGATGAATCCCGACAAGGTACCTGATGGTGTTCACTGTGCTTCAACCAGTAACCGCAACTTTGAAGATAGACAAGGATTTGGCGCTAAGACCCATCTTTGCAGTCCAGCCATGGCAGCTGCGGCAGCTATCGCAGGGCGCTTCGTAGATGTTCGGAAAATGCCAGAGGCCCAGTAAGGAGAGGATATGGAGAAATTTACAGTTTATACGGGAACGACCGTTCCTCTTATGAATGATAACATTGATACTGACCAAATCCTTCCCAAGCAGTTTCTCAAGTTAATTGATAAGAAAGGCTTTGGTAAGTACCTCATGTATGCTTGGCGTTATCTGGACGATAACTACACTGAGGATCCAGACTTTGTCTTTAACCGACCTGAATATCGAAAAGCTAGTATTCTCATCTCAGGGGATAACTTTGGGGCAGGTTCTTCCAGAGAACACGCAGCTTGGGCTCTAGCCGACTATGGTTTTAAGGTCGTGATTGCAGGATCTTTCGGGGACATTCATTACAATAATGAACTCAATAATGGCATGTTGCCTATTGTTCAGCCTAGGGAGGTTAGAGAAAAGCTAGCCCAACTCAAACCGACCGACCAGGTAACTGTAGACTTGGAACAACAAAAAATCATCTCACCAGTTGGAGAATTCACTTTTGAAATCGATAGCGAGTGGAAACACAAGCTTTTAAATGGTTTGGATGATATCGGTATTACTTTGCAGTATGAAGACTTGATTGCTGCTTATGAAAAACAACGACCGGCCTACTGGCAGGATTAGAAAAAATAGAAAAGGAAATATAGAATTATGACAAAACACATTCAATGGAACGGAACACTTTCACAAGAAGGATATGACATTTTAAAAGGTGAGGGAGGATGTATCGTTTGCCCTACAAAAGTTGGTTACATTATCATGACCAGCGATAAGGCAGGACTTGAACGTAAGTTTGAAGCTAAAGATCGTAACCGTAACAAACCTGGTGTTGTCCTCTGTGGTAGCATGGATGAGCTTCGCGCTTTAGCACAACTCAATCCAGAAATTGAAGCCTTCTACCAAAAACATTGGGATGAAGATATTCTCCTCGGTTGTATCCTTCCATGGAAACCAGAAGCCTTTGAGAAATTGAAAGCATACGGTGATGGTCGTGAAGAGCTGATGACTGATGTGCGTGGAACAAGCTGTTTTGTTATCAAATTCGGGAAAGCAGGAGAACAGTTGGCTGCTAAACTTTGGGAAGAAGGCAAGATGGTATACGCCTCATCAGCTAACCCATCTGGAAAAGGAAACCGTGGTAAGGTGGAAGGAATCGGAGAACGAATCGAAGGAGCAGTGGATCTTGTCATCGAAGCTGACGATTATGTAGCATCCATCCAACCTGACAAAACCATTGAAACTCGCTACGAGCAAGGTGTGATGGTGTCTATGGTTGATAAAGATGGTAAACTCATCCCAGAACAAGGAGGAGACCGTTCAATCTCACCAGCACCAGTTGTTATCCGCAAAGGGCTTGACATTGATAAAATCATGATGCACCTGTCAGATACCTTTAACTCATGGGACTACCGTCAGGGTGAATATTACTAAGATAAAAAAAGAAGTCTAGTGTTATGAGATATTTAAGCTCCTAACACTGGGCTTTTTGTTTGGAAATTCTTTTCTTTTTCTATAGGATATGATATTCTATATATAAAATATATGTTTATAGAAATTAATCAATTAAATTTAACAGCCTATAATGTGAAACAGGAGCTATAAAATGGAAGATAAAGTAAATTATTGGATGATAGTTGCAGGTCGTGGTGGCAATGTCTGGTCCTTATTTAAAGAAGAGAATATAGCTTGCATAGATTTTGATTCTAATTTGTCTAGTATTCTAGATTATAAAAATCCTCAAGAATTGAATCAGGGAAAACAGAGAGATAAATTTATTTGGAAATTTGCTCATGACATAAAAAAAGATGATTACATAATAGCTACCACAGGATTTAAGAAAATTTTAGGAATTGGTCAATGTGTGAAACCTTATTATTTTGATGAAACAAAATCAAAGTTTAAACATTGTATTGGTGTTAATTGGTTGAAAGTAGATGGTGGATGGGAATACCAAGGTACAAAAGGTGCAAGACAAACCATCAACTGGGACAGAAACAAGGAACGTATCAATTTATATAAATCCATTCTAAATGGCACATACAGAAAAAATATAGAGAAAGTTGTTATGAATAAAAATATTAACGATTATTTAGATATATTAAGAAAATCCAAAAACCTTATCCTTCGAGGTGCACCTGGTACAGGAAAAACACACCTTGCTATTGATATTGCAAACGAATTAACAGATGGCAACAAAGACCAAATTGAATTTGTACAATTTCACCCATCTTATGACTATACGGATTTTGTGGAGGGTTTAAGACCAGTATCAAATGGGGATGGAGCTATTGAGTTTAGGCTAGAAGATGGTATCTTTAAGAAGTTTTGTCAGAAGGCTAAAGAAGCTCAGAAAACTGGAGGACAAGATAATTTTGAGGAAGCGTGGGATCTTTATCTTGAATATGTAAATAGCAGAGATGAAAAAGAATATTTGACAGAATTTTCCTATCTCACAGTAAATAGTCGAAATAATTTTAATATCAATTATGAAACTAAAGCCCAAGGAACTTGCTTAACAAAATCTTATGTTTATGAACTCTATAAAGATGAAAAATATCTGAAACAGCCCTATTATCGTAATCAAGGAAAAAAAGTCCTAGAAACTTTAAAGAAAAGATTTGGTCTGAAAGATTATATTTCTCCAACAGAAATTGACACAGACAAGAAATTCGTCTTCATCATTGATGAAATCAATCGTGGGGAGATTTCTAAGATTTTTGGCGAACTCTTTTTCTCTATCGACCCTGGTTATCGTGGTGAAAGCGGGAGTGTTTCCACCCAATATGCAAATCTACACGAAACTGATGAAAAGTTTTATATCCCCGAAAATGTTTACATCATCGGAACAATGAATGATATTGATCGTTCAGTGGATACCTTTGATTTTGCTATGCGTCGTCGTTTCCGTTTTGTTGAAGTTACTGCTGAAAGTCAAGTTGGCATGTTGGATAAAGAGCTGAATATCCATTCAGAAGAAGCAAAAATTCGTCTAAGAAACTTGAATACTGCTATAGAAAACGTTCAGGAATTAAACAGTCATTATCATATTGGACCAAGTTACTTCCTTAAGTTGCAGGAAGTAGATTTTGATTATGAATTGCTCTGGTCTGATTATATTAAACCGGTACTAGAAGACTACTTACGTGGTTCTTATGAAGAAGATGAAACTCTGCAAACATTGAAAAAAGCATTTGATCTGACAAATAAAGAGCAAACAGAACCCCAAGATACTGGTGATAATGATGCGGATAACTGATAATCAGCATAGAATTGCTAAAGAAGACTTTGTCGCAGAATATCCCAAACTAAGTCAAGCCCTTCTTGATAGAACACTGGATAACCTTTCTAAAGAGGACAATATCTTTATTTTTCCAAATGATTTGACTCATACTCCTGATTTGGATAAGGATCAAAAGATTTTGGAAACAGTCAATCAGGAAATTAAGACTGGAAATGTGATTGGTTTTCTGGGGTGTGGTCAGGAAAGATTGACGATTTCCTCTCGTTTTTCTGATGAAAGTAACGACCATTTTTTGCATTATCTTTTACAAAAGGTTCTCAATATTAATCTGACTAGTTTAGACATCGGTCTATCTCAAGAGGATAAACTCTATCAGCTTTTGATTTACCTCTTTCCCAAATATCTGCAAGCTGCTCTCAGAAAAGGTCTTTATAAGGAATACCAGCGATTTTCCCATAACGATAGTCATGTGAAGGGCATACTAGATGTTGGAAATCATCTGAAAAAAAATCTCCCTTTTATGGGAAATGTTGCCTACACAACGAGAGAGTTCACCTATGATAATCCACTCATGCAGTTGATCCGTCACACTATTGAATACATTAAAAACCAGAAAGGCATTGGTCAAGGGGTATTTGATAATCTCTTAACTAGTCGTGAAAATGTATCTGAAATCGTGCGTGTAACGCCCTCTTATAAACTAGTTGATCGAGCCAAGATTATTCGGGGTAATCAATCTAAACCTGTACGTCATGCATACTTTCACGAGTACATAAAGTTACAAGAACTTTGTCTGATGATTCTAAACCAAGAAAAGCACGGTTTAGGGTATCAGGAACAAAAAATTCATGGTATTCTTTTCGATGTTTCCTGGCTCTGGGAAGAGTATATTTACACCCTGTTGCCAAAAGATTTCATCCATCCACGAAATAAGGTTAAGACGGACGGAATTTCAGTATTTTCTAATCGTGAAAGAAAAGTATTTCCAGATTTTTATCATAAAGAGTTAAAAATAGTTCTAGATACAAAATATAAAAAACTGGAGTTTACTGAAAAAGGGATCAATCGCGAGGACTTGTTCCAGTTGATTTCCTATTCTTATATTTTAGAAGCTGGGAAAGCTGGTCTTGTTTTTCCGAGCAAGCACAAGGTTGTTGATAATGAAATAGGAAAGCTAGCAGGTTATGGAGCTTTGTTGAAGAAATTGTCTATCCAAATCCCTCAGAATGCTTCATCTTATAATGAATTTTGTGAAATGATGGAAAGCTCCGAAGCAATTTTTAAAAGAAATATTGATAAGGAAGTGGGGAGAAACTAATCTCCTCACTTTTTATACTTAAACAAAAAACCGAACATTATTGTTTTATAATTGAAATTATTTGACAAAAACTGTACTTTTGTTTATAATTAATTAAGGAAACGTCGGAAAAAGGCGTAGAGATGCGCAAGCATAGGTAGGTCATTACAAAAGAAACGAGACATCGATATGTTAAATGAATTTCCAATTTTTGATTACGAAGATATTCAGTTGATCCCAAATAAATGTGTCATTAAAAGCCGTGCAGAAGCGGATACAAGTGTCACACTTGGAAATCACACTTTCAAACTACCTGTTGTACCAGCCAATATGCAGACGATTTTGGATGAGAATGTTGCAGAGCAACTGGCTAAAGGCGGATACTTCTACATTATGCACCGTTTTGATGAAGCGGGGCGCATTCCTTTTATCAAGCGCATGCACGATCAAGGGCTCATTGCTTCTATTTCAGTCGGGGTCAAGGATTACGAGTATGATTTCGTTAGCCAACTCAAGGCTGATGCTCCGGAATATATTACGATTGACATTGCTCACGGTCATGCGGATAGCGTGATTTCTATGATTCAACACATCAAGAAAGAATTGCCAGATACTTTTGTCATTGCTGGGAATGTGGGAACACCAGAAGCAGTGCGTGAACTGGAAAATGCCGGTGCGGATGCTACTAAGGTTGGAATCGGTCCTGGTAAGGTTTGTATCACCAAGGTCAAGACTGGTTTTGGTACAGGTGGCTGGCAGTTGGCTGCCCTTCGCTGGTGTGCTAAGGCTGCTCGCAAACCGATTATCGCTGATGGTGGGATTCGTACTCATGGCGATATTGCCAAATCTATCCGTTTCGGTGCTAGCATGGTCATGATCGGTTCCCTATTTGCAGGACATATCGAAAGCCCGGGGAAAACGATCGAAGTTGATGGGGAACAGTTCAAAGAATACTATGGTTCAGCTTCTCAATACCAAAAGGGAGCATATAAAAATGTGGAAGGTAAGCGCATCTTACTGCCTGCCAAAGGACACTTGCAAGATACCCTTACTGAGATGGAGCAGGACTTGCAAAGTGCCATTTCCTACGCAGGTGGACGAAAAGTTGCCGACCTTAAACATGTTGATTATGTTATCGTGAAAAACTCTATCTGGAACGGGGATGCATCTCACTAAGAGACACTTAGTCCACCAATAAAAAACTTGTTATTAGAGCAAATTTCTGTTATAATAAGACAAGTTTCCACCCTTAGTGTAATGGATATCACGTAAGATTCCGGTTCTTGAGATGGGGGTTCGATTCCCTCAGGGTGGATGTGAAAAGCCTATGAAAGCCTTAAATAAGGCTTTTTTCTTTATCTCGCCCCAAGTTTTCCCCTAAAAATGAAAAGTTTGTTCTAAAAAATGCTCAAATCCCCTCTAGTCCCGTTTTAAAGTGACTCAGGGGGCTTTTTTTGTTATAATAAAAGAGACTGTTATCAGTTAGAAAGAGGTTGGTATGAAAGAATTACAAACTGTACTAAAGAAGCGTTTTGCAATCGAATTTGCAGACAAAAATTTACTGGAAACGGCCTTTACTCATACGAGTTATGCCAATGAGCACCGCCTCTTAAAAATTTCACACAATGAGCGCTTGGAATTTTTAGGAGACGCTGTTCTGCAATTATTGATTTCAGAATATCTTTATAAAAAATATCCTAGGAAACCAGAGGGAGATTTGTCTAAACTCCGTGCTATGATTGTCCGTGAGGAGAGTTTGGCTGGTTTTGCGCGTGATTGCCAGTTTGATCAGTTTATCAAGCTGGGTAAGGGGGAAGAAAAGTCTGGTGGTCGCAATCGTGACACCATTCTTGGAGATGCCTTTGAAGCTTTTCTGGGGGCTTTGCTTTTGGACAAGGATGTGGCTAAGGTAAAAGAGTTTATCTATCAGGTCATGATTCCCAAGGTTGAAGCAGGTGACTTTGAAATGATTAAGGATTACAAGACACATCTGCAAGAGTTGCTCCAAGTCAATGGAGATGTGGATATTCGCTACCAGGTGACATCTGAAACGGGACCTGCCCATGACAAGGTTTTTGATGTAGAAGTTCTAGTTGAGGGCAAGAGTATCGGAAAAGGTCAAGGCCGTTCTAAAAAATTGGCAGAGCAAGAGGCCGCAAAAAATGCAGTTGAGAAAGGGCTGGATTCATGTATTTAAAGGAAATTGAGATTCAGGGATTCAAGTCCTTCGCTGACAAGACCAAGGTCGTTTTTGACCAAGGTGTGACTGCTGTCGTTGGGCCCAATGGTTCTGGGAAGTCAAATATTACAGAAAGTTTGCGATGGGCCTTGGGGGAGTCTAGTGTCAAGAGCCTTCGTGGTGGCAAGATGCCTGACGTTATCTTTGCTGGGACCGAAAGTCGTAAGCCGCTCAATTATGCCTCTGTTGTCGTGACCTTAGACAATGAAGATGGCTTTATCAAGGATGCAGGGCAAGTCATTAAGGTAGAACGCCATATCTATCGTAGTGGTGATAGCGAGTATCGAATTGATGGCAAAAAAGTCCGTCTTCGTGATGTACATGACCTCTTCTTGGATACGGGATTGGGACGCGATTCCTTCTCTATTATTTCCCAAGGGAAGGTTGAGGAAATTTTTAACTCCAAGCCTGAAGAACGTCGAGCTATTTTCGAAGAAGCTGCTGGAGTTTTGAAATACAAGACTCGTCGAAAAGAAACAGAAAGCAAACTGCAACAAACTCAAGACAATCTAGACCGGCTTGAAGACATTATCTACGAGTTGGACAATCAAATCAAGCCTCTTGCAAAACAAGCCGAGAATGCTCGTAAGTTTCTAGACCTGGATGGTCAACGCAAGGCGATTTACTTGGATGTTTTGGTCGCTCAGATTAAGGAAAACAAGGCTGAACTAGAGCTGACGGAAGAAGAACTAACTCAGGTTCAGGAACTTTTGACTAGCTATTACCAAAAGCGTCAAGAGTTAGAAGAAGAAAATCAAAGTCTTAAAAAGAAACGCCAAGATCTCCAAGCTCAAATGTCCAAAGACCAAGTTAGTTTGATGGATCTGACGAATCTGATAAGTGATTTAGAACGAAAATTAGCCCTATCTAAACTGGAGTCAGAGCAGGTAGCCCTCAATCAACAAGAAGCACAAGCCCGTTTGACTGTTTTGGAAGATAAGAGAAAGACTCTAAGTACAGAGAAGGCTGAAAAAGAAGTAAATTTGGCACAGTTAGAGGAAAATCTAGCTGAAAACAACAAAGAACTCAATCATCTAGAGGCAGAATTGCTAGCTTTTTCAGATGATCCTGACCAGATGATCGAGCTCTTGCGTGAACGCTTTGTCGCTCTTTTACAAGAAGAAGCGGATGTCTCAAACCAACTGACTCGCATCGAGAATGAACTAGAGAACAGCCGTCAGTTATCTCAAAAACAGGCAGATCAAGTTGAGAAACTGAAAGAACAACTGGCTACAGCTAAAGAGAAGGCTGGTCAGCAAGAGGCCGAGCTTGAAACTGCCAAGGAGCAGGTTCAGAAATTATTGGCTGACTACCAAGCTAGTGCCAAGGAGCAAGAAGAACAAAAAACCTCTTATCAAGCCCAGCAGAGCCAACTATTTGACCGTCTGGATAGTCTCAAAAACAAGCAGGCTAGAGCCCAGAGTTTAGAGAATATCCTTAGAAATCATAGCAACTTTTACGCGGGTGTTAAGAGTGTTCTCCAAGAAAAAGACCGCTTAGGTGGGATTATTGGTGCGGTTAGTGAGCATCTGACTTTTGATGTGCATTATCAAACAGCTCTTGAGATTGCGCTAGGAGCCAGTAGTCAGCACATCATCGTAGAAGATGAGAACGCGGCGACTAAGGCTATTGATTTCCTCAAGCGCAACAGAGCCGGTCGTGCGACCTTCCTTCCATTGACAACAATCAAGGATCGTACGATTTCTAGTCAGAATCAAGATGCTATCGCATCAAGTCCAGGCTTTCTTGGAATGGCTGATGAGTTGGTTACTTTTGATACTAGACTAGAAGCCATTTTCAAGAACTTGCTAGCTACGACGGCTATCTTTGATACCGTAGAACATGCGCGTGCCGCTGCTCGCCAAGTTCGCTATCAGGTTCGCATGGTGACACTGGATGGCACAGAGTTGCGTACTGGTGGTTCCTACGCGGGTGGTGCCAATCGTCAAAATAACAGTATCTTCATCAAGCCAGAGCTGGAGCAATTACAAAAAGAAATTACTAAAGAAGAAACTGACTTGCGGTCAGAAGAAGCGACTTTGAAGACCTTGCAAGACGAGATGGCGGTATTGACAGAAAGATTAGAAGCCATCAAATCTCAGGGTGAGCAAGCTCGTATTCAGGAGCAAGGTTTGTACCTTGCTTATCAACAAACCAAGCAGCAGGTCGAAGAACTGGAAACGCTTTGGAAACTTCAAGAAGAGGAATTAAATCGCCTTACTGAAGGAGATTGGCAAGCGGACAAGGAAAAATGCCAAGAGCGCCTTGCTACTATCACCAGTGAAAAGCAAAATCTGGAAGCTGAGATTGAAGAGATTAAGTCTAACAAAAACGCTATTCAAGAACGTTATCAAAACTTGCAGGAACAGATTTCTCAAGCGCGCTTGCTTAAGTCAGAACTGCAAGGACAAAAGCGGTACGAAGTGACTGATATTGAACGCTTAGGCAAGGAACTGGATAATCTGGATATCGAGCAAGAGGAGATTCAGCGTCTCCTCCAAGAAAAGGTTGATAATCTTGAGAAGGTTGATACGGATTTGCTAAGTCAGCAGGTGGAAGAGGCCAAAACTCAGAAAACAAATCTCCAACAAGGTTTGATTCGTAAGCAGTTTGAGTTGGATGATATCGAAGGCCAGCTGGATGATATTGCCAGCCATTTGGATCAGGCTCGTCAGCAGAATGAGGAGTGGATTCGTAAACAAACGCGTGCTGAAGCCAAAAAGGAAAAGGTCAGCGAACGCTTGCGCTATCTACAAGCTCAATTAACTGACCAGTACCAGATCAGCTACACTGAGGCTCTAGAAAAGGCTCATGAACTGGAAAATCTCACTCTGGCAGAGCAAGAGGTTAAAGATCTTGAGAAAGCTATTCGCTCACTCGGTCCAGTCAATTTGGATGCTATTGAACAGTACGAAGAAGTCCACAATCGTTTGGATTTCCTCAATAGCCAACGAGATGATATTTTGTCTGCGAAAAACCTACTCCTTGAGACCATCACAAAGATGAATGATGAGGTTAAGGAACGATTCAAATCAACCTTTGAGGCGATTCGTGAGTCCTTTAAAGTGACATTTAGACAGATGTTTGGCGGTGGTCAGGCAGACTTGATATTGACTGAGGGCGATCTTTTAACTGCTGGTGTGGAGATTTCTGTCCAACCTCCAGGTAAGAAAATCCAGTCTCTCAATCTTATGAGTGGTGGTGAAAAAGCCCTATCAGCCTTGGCCTTGTTGTTCTCCATCATTCGAGTCAAAACTATTCCTTTTGTTATCTTGGACGAGGTAGAGGCAGCGCTGGACGAAGCCAATGTCAAACGTTTTGGGGATTACCTCAACCGCTTTGACAAGGATAGTCAGTTTATCGTCGTAACCCACCGTAAGGGGACGATGGCGGCAGCGGACTCTATCTATGGAGTTACCATGCAAGAATCAGGTGTTTCTAAGATTGTTTCGGTTAAATTAAAAGATTTAGAAGAAACAATAGACTAGTTACCAAATGATAGCATCTCTTAGGAGGTGCTATTTTTTAAAACTAAAGCCCTAAATTTTCTCTTACGGTCAGTTCAGGCGCAAAAAACGACATTTGGGATTTCCTCTTAGCGAAAAGACTTTCTCTATGATATAATAGTTTCATGATTACAACAGTACCTATTAAGAACGAAAAAGATATTGCAGTACCAGGTAATACAGTCCTTGTACTAGGTTATTTTGATGGCATCCACAAGGGGCATCAGAAACTTTTTGAAGTAGCCAGTAAGGCTTCTATGAAGGATTATCTGCCAGTTGTCGTGATGACCTTTACAGAGTCGCCAAAACTTGCCTTGCAACCTTATCAACCTGAGCTTATGCTCCATATCGTCAATCACGAAGAACGGGAGCACAAGATGAAATGGCATGGGGTAGAGGCTCTTTTCTTACTTGACTTTAGTAGCAAATTTGCTAGTTTAACGGGTCAAGAATTCTTTGATACCTATGTTCGAGCTCTAAAACCAGCTATTATCGTAGCAGGATTTGACTATACTTTTGGCTCTGATAAGAAAACTGCGGATGACCTGAAGGATTATTTTGATGGAGAGATCATCATTGTTCCTCCGGTCGAGGATGAAAAGGGCAAGATTAGTTCCACACGGATTCGCCAAGCTATTCTTGATGGAGATGTCAAGGAAGTCAATCATCTGCTCGGCACTCCGCTCCCATCTCGTGGGATGGTTGTTCATGGAAATGCTCGTGGGCGTACTATTGGTTATCCAACAGCCAATCTGGTCCTAAGAGACCGAACTTACATGCCAGCGGACGGTGTTTACGTAGTCGATGTCAAGGTGCAACGTCAGAGATATCGTGGAATGGCGAGCGTTGGCAAAAATGTCACCTTTGATGGAGAAGAACCACGTTTTGAAGTCAATATTTTCGACTTTTCAGATGATATTTACGGTGAGACAGTCATGGTCTACTGGCTGGACCGTGTCCGCGATATGGTCAAATTTGACTCCGTAGAGGAACTGGTAGACCAACTCCAGAAAGACGAAGAGATTGCTCGAAACTGGAAGGATGGAGAATCTGTCATTCATGGGTCTCAGGTATAGAAAATGTCTGAAAAAGCTACTAGGAGGATTAGTTTTTTTTAGTAGTTTTGAAAGTGTGATATAATGCACTTTCAGTCCTCTTAGTTACCTATTTTAGTAACTATTTATGTCCAAATTATAGACGAGGCTTTATTATGCAAACGCAAGAAGAAATGAATGTTCTGGTACCGGAAAAATTAGCAGAAATTGAGCGTGATTTCGATGTCAAAGTTTTGTGGGCTATTGAGTCTGGTAGTCGTGCTTGGGGATTTGAGTCTCCTGATAGTGACTTTGATGTGCGATTTATCTACAAACACAAGCAGGATTTTTATCTCCGTTTGAATGAACAGCGTGATGTTATCGAGCTACCAATTGACGATACTTGGGACGTGAGTGGCTGGGATTTAGACAAGACTTTAAAACTCCTTTATAAGTCTAATCCTACACTGTTTGAATGGTTACAGTCACCAATTGTTTATCAACAAACGGATTTTATTGAGCGCATACGTCCACTTGCCAACCAATATTTTTCTGAGAAGAAAATGCTCCACCATTACTTGAACACTGCTAGAACTCAAATGAATAAGTATCTTTCAGGAGACAAGGTCAAACCTAAAAAGTATTTCTATGCGCTGCGTCCTATTTTGGCCTGTCGTTGGATTGAAAAATACCATTCTGTTCCTCCAATTTTATTTGACGATTTGGTCAAAGAATTGCTTCCTGATGAGATGAAAGAGCATGTGTCAAGATTGCTTGATATCAAGGTAAATGGATCTGAAGGTATGGAAATTGATCCGATAATGCCAATTCAAGATTATATTTTAGCTAACATCCAAGAGTTGGATGCATACGTTCAAAGTGTTAGAGAGGAAAAGAAAGAGTGGAAAGCTCTAAATCAATTTTTCCTTGAAGAATTAGGCCACGACTAAGGTTTTTTATGGGTAAATGGACATGTAAATGTGGGCAAGCAATGAATGACCGCCGAGCGCCCGATCCAAATGCTTATTCAGTTTATTCGGATGAGTTGTTTGAAGAAATCATAAATAAAGCTGACGACCATAATAAAATTTCTTATGATGATATTTCTGAAGCATCATTTTATATGTGGAAGTGCCCCGAGTGTGGCAGTTTCATGGTTTTTGGCGAAGACGGGGAGAGAGAGCGCTTTACTTTTTATGAGCGCCAAGAAGTAGAAAAGGTAGAGCCTCTCTTTGATCCAGATCAAGAGTTAAATCTTGTTGTGGTTGAGTTTCAGGAGGGAGGGAATGGTTATACTTATATCTGTGATGACCCAAATATCCATATAGGACACGCTGTTATTGTCCCAGTCGGGAAGGAAAATACTGAAAAAACTGCTTTAGTTGTATAGAAGTATCATGCCCTACCAAAGGATATCACTTTTCCTGTTGAAAAGTTAAAACGTGTCATTCGTAGGTATTCACATTTCGACCCAATCACTTCGAAAAACGTTTGTAGAAATATAATAAAGCTGGGAAGAATTCTTGATGCTTGCTCCAAAAACGCTAACCCCAACTCTCAGCAAACATATTATAGTATAAAAACTCCTTTAGGATATTTCTGGTTAGAATTAAATGGAGTTCCAATTCCAATGAAAATCACACAGATTCAAGTCAGCGATAAAAAGTACCAAGTTGATAGCGCCCTTTATATTAAGCCTTCAGAGATTAACTGTAGAAGATTCTATGAACTGGAATTATGTGCAGATTTTGATATTGATGCTTCTAGATGGATTGATGTTCTCTCTGATGAAAACGTTTGGGGAAATACTTGGGAACTAAATGGTCTTCAATTTGGTATTACTGCAGGGGAGTCTCCAGAATTTGAAGACGAAGTTGTAGCGAGAAAGTATAGTCGTGTCCCACTTTATTATGACTGGCACCCTGAATTTGAAGATTACTATGGTTTCAGTTTAGCTTGGAAAAAATACGAGTCTGATAGCGATTTGTCAATAGATTTCTATACAACGTAAGATGCAGGAGAAAATGTATGAATAAAGCATGGGATTTATTGTTTGAGGGTAAGATTAATGAGGCTAAAAAATTAGTTGAAGCTGATTTTTTATTGGAAACTTGCACAGATTTTAGTTTGTTAAATTTGATGGGGTATATTTATCTTGAAGAGCAAAATTACAACGAGTGCTTAAGTATCTATCAGCGTTACATTGACTTAGCACGAACTAAAAGTGACCCAGAACATGAACATATAGGCTATCATCAGTTAGCCATGGTTTATCGTGAAATGAATGAATTTCAAACGGCCCTTTTCTATATCGAAAAAGAGCAAAAAATCATTGAAGAAGCTTTTACAGAGGATACCCTCAAATCTTCTGTTAACAATTATGAGCAAGGTTATTTACGATTAAAGCTAGGGAAAGTAGCAGAAGCATTCATGTATATGGAACAGTCCTTAAAACAAGCTTTGCAAACAGATGATTTAATTGCCCAAGCTTGTGCCTATAGAGGTTTAGGAGAGATTGGTTCGATACAAAATCCTGAAGAATCACATGAAAATTTTTTACAAGCTATCGCTCTTTTTGAAAAGGCAGGCGATCAGATTGGTGCTCAAGAGGTTAGAAACTTACTAAATAATAAAAAGTAGCCTTTTCAGGCTACTTTTTATTAAAACACACGATAGACATAAGGATTTTCTGGTTTGTCTACTTTGGTGAAACTCTCAACTTCCAGTGTTGGGAGTTTTTGTTTGAGTTCTTTATGGTAGTGGAGGGTCAGGGTTCCTTTGGCAGTGATCCAAGTATTGTCAGGATACTGGCGCGAGTTTCCCTTGGTCAGGAGTCCATATACACCAGAGTCTGCGATACAGTGGATAATCCCAAAGCGAAAGAGGAATTGGCTATCTGGATGGCTAGGATCGTTATAAACAAAGCCTGTAAACTCGATTTTCTTTCCTTCAAACTCTTGAGGGTAGTCATAGAGAACTTCCATGACCTCCATATAGTTTTCATCAGTGATTTGAATGGTTGGTTGGGTGAGGTATTTGTCAGCTGTAGACCTCATTTCCTTTTCATAAGCAGATTTGGAAAAATAGGTGCTGGTATCGGGTTTGAGGTATTGACTGGATGTTCCTTCGCTTGCCTGAATAGCAGTATCGATTCCCTCAGCAAGTGGGAAATGGTATCCCTTAGCAGACACGGTTCTCGAGTCCAAACTTACTGTCGGAAAGGCAACCCCAATCAACAGAGGTAGTGACAGTAAAAGGAGGCTGATTCGTCTAGCTCGACGACTTTCTAAATGGCTGTGAGAGTTGATTTTCTTGATCCAGATATAGAATTGGACCAGAGCCAACAGAAGAGAAAGGATCATGGAGATATAGACTAGATAGGAATAGTGGAGGTTGATGTAGTGACTGAGCTTGCCAGATAGCTGCAGATACAGAGTTAGAGCAAAATAACCCAGTAAAATGAAAAATCGGATCATAGCATCACTCCTATCATGTAAGAATAAAGCAAGACAAACACTGTCACGATGCCCATGAATTGCAAGATGAAGCGCGCTTTGAGATAGTGTTTCATCATGAGGAGATTTTTGATATCAAGCATGGGGCCAATGACCAGAAAGGCAAGGACTGGCGCTAGGCCGAAGCTCGAGAGGAGAGAAGCGCCGATAAAGGCGTCCGCCTCGCTACAAAGAGAGAGGAGAAAGGCTAGAAACATGAGCAAGAGAATCGCAAGGACTGGACTAGCACTGATAGAGGTCAAGATCCGAGTCGGGACATAGACCTGCACGATAGCCGCAAAGAGACAGCCAAAGACCAAGTAACGCCCCATATCGAAAAACTCATCAATAGCTTGTATAAAGATCTGAAACACTTTTCTAGCGGGACCCAAGTGTGAAAAGTCATGTTCATGGCAAGCGATAGGATTCTCTTTTTGAATGGGTTCCTTCCAGAAAAATCCTAGGAAAATCCCCAGAATCAAAGCAATCACAATAGCTCCCAGAGCTCGCAAGAAGGCAAGTTTTATTGAATTGCCAAAGGCAGAATATGTGGCGAAAAGAACGATAGGATTGATGATGGGAGCAGTCACCAGAAAAGGAACCGCTGTGTAGCTGGGCACTTTCTTTTCCAGAAAACGATTGATAATCGGAACGATACCACATTCGCAAGAAGGAAAGAGAAAGCCAATGAAGGTACCAAAAAAGATCCTCCCCCAACGATTGCGAGGGAGAAACTCATAAACTTTATCAGGTGTGATATAGACCTCAATCAATCCCGAAATGAGACTCCCAATCAAGACAAAAGGAAGGGCTTCAATCATGATGGAGAGAAAAATAGCTCCCGCTTGTAATACACTAGGAGGAAGAGATTGGAAAATCGTCATCTATTTTTTCTTCTCAACTTTTTCTTTTTTATCTTTGTCATCTGGAAAAGTGACTTGTGTTAAGTCAGGAAGTTTTGCGAATTCTTCAAACATCTTGTCCAAGTCATCCGTTTTTGTAAATTTAACAGCCATGGGCCTACCTCTTTTCTACATTCTGCCTCTATTATACTATTATTTTCTTGAAAAGGGATTATTTTGATAATCAAAGAGGTAAAAAAGGGTAGGGCGAAACAAGGGCTGTTCCTTATGGTATAATAGGTATATGGATAAAAAATATGAAAAAATCTCCCAAGATTTGGGTGTAACCTTAAAGCAAATCGATACCGTTCTAAGTTTGACCACTGAAGGAGCGACAATTCCCTTTATCGCCCGTTATCGCAAGGACATGACTGGTAGTCTGGATGAGGTAGCGATTAAGGCCATTATCGACTTGGATAAAAGCCTGACTAATCTCAATGACCGCAAGGAAGCTGTCTTGGCTAAGATTCAAGAACAAGGTAAGCTAACCAAGGAATTGGAAGAAGCTATCTTAGCTGCCGAAAAACTAGCAGATGTAGAAGAACTGTATCTTCCATACAAGGAAAAGCGTCGGACCAAGGCAACCATTGCCCGTGAAGCTGGACTCTTCCCTCTCGCACGCTTGATTTTGCAAAATGTAACTGGCTTAGAAAAAGAAGCTGAGAAGTTTGTCTGTGAAGGATTTGCGACTGGTCAAGAAGCCTTGGCTGGGGCAGTTGATATTTTGGTAGAAGCCTTATCCGAAGATGTCAATCTACGTGCTATGACCTATCAGGAAGTGCTGAGACACTCTAAAATCACTTCGCAGGTCAAGGATGAAAGTCTTGATGAAAAACAAGTTTTTCAGATTTATTATGATTTTTCAGAGACAGTTGGCAATATGCAGGGCTATCGAACCTTAGCCCTCAACCGTGGGGAAAAATTAGGCATCTTGAAAGTTGGTTTTGAACATGCGACGGATCGTATTCTAGCTTTCTTCGCTGCCCGGTTCAAGGTGAAAAATGCCTATATAGATGAAGTTATTCAACAATCTGTTAAGAAAAAGGTCTTGCCTGCTATCGAGCGACGCATTCGGACAGAATTGACTGATAAAGCAGAAGAAGGAGCTATCCAACTTTTTTCTGACAACCTGCGCAATCTCCTCTTGGTTGCTCCACTGAAAGGGCGCGTGGTTTTAGGGTTTGACCCTGCCTTTCGTACAGGTGCCAAGCTAGCCGTTGTTGATGCGACGGGGAAAATGCTGACGACCCAAGTCATCTATCCTGTTAAACCAGCGTCTGCTCGTCAGATTGAAGAAGCAAAGAAAGACTTGGCCGACCTGATCGGTCAATACGGTGTGGAAATCATTGCCATCGGAAACGGAACGGCCAGTCGTGAAAGTGAAGCCTTTGTGGCGGAAGTTCTGAAAGATTTTCTTGAAGTCAGCTATGTTATCGTAAATGAGAGCGGTGCTTCTGTCTACTCTGCTAGCGACCTTGCTCGTCAGGAATTTCCAGAATTAACTGTTGAAAAACGCTCTGCTATCTCAATCGCCCGTCGCTTGCAGGACCCCCTTGCTGAATTGGTCAAAATCGATCCCAAGTCAATCGGTGTCGGTCAATACCAGCACGATGTCAGTCAGAAGAAACTATCTGAGAGTCTGGACTTTGTCGTTGAAACCGTAGTTAACCAAGTCGGTGTCAATGTCAATACAGCCAGCCCAGCTCTTCTTTCCCACGTAGCTGGACTAAATAAAACTATTTCTGAAAATATTGTCAAATACCGTGAAGAAGAGGGAAAAATCACTTCACGCGCTCAAATCAAGAAGGTTCCTCGTCTGGGTGCCAAGGCCTTTGAGCAGGCAGCTGGTTTCCTCCGTATCCCTGAAAGTAGCAATATCCTTGATAATACTGGAGTTCACCCAGAAAACTATGCTGCAGTTAAGGAGCTCTTCAAACGCTTGGATATCAAGGACTTGAATGAAGAAGCTCAAAGCAAACTCAAGTCCCTTTCAGTCAAAGAAATGGCGCAAGAACTAGACCTTGGACCAGAAACCCTTAAAGATATTATTGCCGACCTTCTCAAACCAGGTCGTGATTTCCGTGATTCTTTTGATGCTCCAGTTCTCCGTCAAGATGTCTTGGATATCAAAGACTTAAAAGTCGGCCAGAAGCTGGAAGGTGTGGTGCGTAATGTCGTTGATTTCGGTGCCTTCGTTGATATCGGGATTCACGAGGACGGCTTGATTCATATTTCCCATATGAGTCGTAAATTTATCAAACACCCCAGCCAAGTGGTGTCAGTCGGAGATTTGGTAACGGTCTGGGTTAAGAAAATCGATACTGAACGTGAAAAAGTCAATCTGTCGCTCCTAGCTCCAGATGAAACTAACTGAGTACGTTCAGTCTGTTTCCCTCGAAGACTTTGGTAGACCTTTTACCCACCAAGCCCAGTGGAATTCTCGTCTGCGAACGACAGGTGGACGATTTTTCCCAAAGGATGGGCATTTGGATTTTAATCCTAAGGTTTATAATGAACTAGGTTTGGAAGTCTTTCGTAAAATCGTGCGCCATGAACTCTGTCACTATCACCTTTATTTTCAGAAAAAGGGTTATCGACATAAGGACCGAGATTTTAAAGAACTGTTGAAAGAAGTGGATGGGCTGCGCTTTGTTCCCCCTTTGAAAAAACAAAGTACCTACCTAGTCTATCAGTGTCAATCTTGCCAGCTATCCTATCAACGAAAGAGGAAGATTGACACGAAACGCTATCGCTGTGGCGTCTGCCGTGGTAAACTCGTCATCATAAATCGGCCTAAGGACTGATGTTGATAGTTCTGATTCATGCTATACTACTTGTAAGAATACCGAAAGAGGAAACAATCATGAATACAAAATTTTATAAAATGAGACGAAATCGTATGGTGTCAGGAGTTTTAGCTGGTCTATCAGACAAGTGGAATTTTGATGTAACCCTAGTCCGCTTACTCTTCGTCATTTTTACCGTAGCAAATTTTGGGATTGGCGTGATTATTTACATCATCCTCGCCTCGATCCTGCCAACTAAGGAAGAAATCGAAGCAGAAATGTACGGAACAGGACCACGCAAACGCAAGGAAGCCGAGGCCATTGATGACAATGATGGCTGGTTTTGGTGAGGTATAGAAAAATAAACAACTTTGCTATCATATAGAATATTTACAGTAAACCCCTTGCATCCGCAAGGGTTTTCTTCTTGCCTTTCTTTTATGGTAAAATATTGATAGCGAAATTACTTGATATTCTTCAATCTTACAAAAATGTAAGATTAAAGTCTCTTTTGTAAGGTTAGGTTATGGCAAGCCGTCTTTTTTTGCGATAAACTAGACTCATAAAGAACAAAGGAGCAATACTATGAAAAGAATTTTACAAAAGAAAAGAAGAAAACCAAGTCAAAAAGATATCGAGCGTGTTCAACTAGGATGCGCTATGATGCAAGCACAGTTTCAATTAATGGGATATTAAGAAGGAGAAAATCATGACACTTTTAGATGTAAAACACGTTCAAAAAATCTATAAAACACGTTTCCAAGGCAACCAAGTAGAAGCACTCAAAGACATTCACTTTACAGTAGAAAAGGGTGACTACGTTGCCATCATGGGTGAGTCTGGTTCAGGAAAGTCAACCCTGCTCAACATCCTAGCTATGCTGGATAAACCAACTCGCGGGCAGGTTTACCTGAATGGAACCGACACAGCCACTATTAAAAATTCTCAGGCTTCTAGCTTCCGTCGTGAGAAGTTGGGATTTGTTTTCCAAGACTTTAACTTACTAGATACCCTGTCTGTTAAGGATAATATCTTGCTTCCGCTAGTTTTATCTCGAAAACCCATCACGGAGATGATGAAGAAATTGGTAGTGACAGCTGAAAATTTGGGTATCAACCAATTGCAAGAGAAGTATCCTTACGAGATCTCTGGTGGTCAAAAACAGCGGGTAGCAGTAGCACGCGCCATCATCACCGAACCTGAAATTCTCCTTGCCGATGAGCCAACAGGAGCTCTTGACTCCAAGTCATCTGCAGCCTTACTCGATGTATTTGATGAAATCAATGAACGCGGCCAAACCATTCTTATGGTAACCCACTCAACGGCAGCAGCAAGTAGGGCCAAGCGCGTTCTCTTTATCAAGGACGGAATCCTCTATAACCAAATCTACCGTGGAGACAAGACAGAACGTCAAATGTTCCAGGAAATCTCTGATACCTTGACAGTCATGGCGAGCGAGGTGAATTAGTATGTTTCGATTGACTAATAAGTTAGCGGTATCGAACTTAATCAAAAACCGCAAACTCTACTATCCCTTTGCTTTAGCAGTTCTCTTAGCTGTGACCATCACTTATCTCTTTTACTCATTGACACTTAATCCTAATATTGGCAAGATTCGAGGGGGAGAGACTATCTCCATGACGCTTGGTCTTGGTATGGTGATTGTCACTATTGCCTCGGCTATCATCGTCTTTTATGCAAATAGTTTCGTCATGAAAAACCGTTCCAAAGAACTAGGGATTTATGGCATGTTAGGATTAGAAAAACGCCATTTGATCAGCATGGTCTTTAAGGAGCTTCTTATATTTGGCTCTCTAACCTTGACAGCTGGACTTGGCTTAGGAGCTCTCTTTGATAAGCTCATCTTTGCTCTGCTTCTGAAGCTAATGAATATGAAGGTGGAGCTCGTAGCGACCTTCCAACCAAGTGTCTTTATCCTAGTTACCCTTATTTTTGGAGCTATTTTCCTAGGTTTGGTTTTTATCAATGCCTTTCGGATTGCACGCATGAATGCCCTACAGCTCTCTCGTGAGAAGGCCAGTGGTGAGAAAAAAGGACGTTTCTTAAGCCTTCAGACCATTCTAGGTTTGATTAGTATGGGAGCTGGCTACTACCTAGCAGTGACAGTTGAAAATCCTTTAACTGCACTCATAATTTTCTTTGTAGCAGTCTTGCTGGTAATCTTTGGTACCTATCTCTTGTTTAATGCAGGGATTACAGTATTCCTACAAATCTTGAAGAAAAACAAGCGTTATTATTACCAACCCAACAACATGATTTCCGTATCCAATCTCATCTTCCGTATGAAGAAAAATGCGGTTGGTCTTGCGACGATTGCCATTCTTTCAACCATGGTCTTGGTGACCATGTCTGCTGCAACTAGTATCTTCAAGGCTTCAGAAACCTTCAAGAAATTCATGAATCCACATGATTTTGGAATTTCAGGGCGAAATGTTGATAAAGAAGATTTAGATAAACTTTTGAGTCAGTATGCTAGCGATAAGGGATTAACTGTCACCAAAAAAGAAGTCTTTCGTCACAGCAATTTTGGCATCGAGAGTCAAGATGGAACCAAACTCCGTATCTTTAAAAAGGGGAATAACTTTGTCCAACCGAAAACCATTTTTATGGTCTTTGATCAAAAAGACTATGAAATCATGACTGGTCAAAAACTCTCCCTTTCAGGCAATGAAGTCGGCTTGTTTACTAAGAATAAGGTGCTTGAAGGGCAGAAAGAACTCACTCTAAATGACCAGACCTACACAGTTAAAGAAGAAATTAAAAATGATTTCGTTCTGGAACATGTGCCAAATGAGTTTAACATTCTGACATCTGACTACAATTATCTTGTTGTTCCTAATCTGCAAGCTTTTATTGATCAATATCCGGATTCTTCTATTTTTGATCAACTTTATGGTGGCATGAATGTAACAGCAAGTGAGGAAGAACAGCTCAAACTCGCTGATGACTTTACAGAATACCTTCGTAACTTCAATAGAGACTTAAACAAAGAGGGAAGCTATGTATTTGGAAGCAATCTGGCTGATAGCAGTGCGCAAATAAGTGCCCTCTATGGTGGAGTCTTCTTCATCGGTATCTTCCTCTCTATCATCTTTATGGTGGGAACAGTCCTGGTTATTTACTACAAACAAATCTCTGAGGGTTATGAAGACCGTGAACGTTTCATCATTTTGCAAAAGGTCGGACTTGATCAAAAGCAAATCAAGCAAACGATTAACAAACAGGTCCTAACTGTTTTCTTCCTCCCTTTGCTATTTGCCTTCCTACACCTTGCTTTTGCCTATCACATGCTTAGCCTCATCCTAAAAGTCATTGGCGTGCTGGATGCGACTATGATGTTGACCGTTACATTGTCCATCTGTGCTATCTTCCTCATCGTCTACGTTTTGATCTTTATGATTACCTCAAGAAGCTATCGCAAGATTGTGCAAATGTAAAAAAGATACCTCGATGCTGGTCGAGGTATTTCTTTTATCTTAGATACTAAAGAGTTGTCCCAAGAGGAAGGTTACGCCCATGGTGAGAAGTCCGATACAGAGGTTACGGATCATAGCAGTTTTCGTAGGAGCCTTGCCTAGTTTAGCACTGGTATAGCCAGTGACAAGAAGGGAAAGGGCCACGATAAAGACAGTAGCAGGAATACGATAATCGCTTGGAAAGACGGTTATCGACAGCATAGGAGGAAGGCTTCCCAGTACAAAGGCGATAAAGCTAGAGATTGCAGCATGCCAAGGATTGGTAAACTCTTCGTACTCGATACCGTATTTTTCCTCAACTAAGGCTTTGAGTGGATTTTTTAAAAAAGCCTTGTTGGTCAAGAGTTGGGCGGACGTTTCACACTCACCGTTTTGAAGATAAGCAGCATAGAGGGATTGTTTTGCAGATTCCATGTCTTTATCCAAGAGTAATTGCTCTCTAGCAACAGCGGCTTCTTCCGTATCTTTCTGAGTGGATACAGAGACATATTCGCCACCTGCCATAGAAAAAGCACCAGCGAGAATAGCGGCTAGTCCAGATAAAAAGATTATCCAGATATTGCTGGTCGCACTGGCAACTCCGATAACCACCCCAGCGATGGAAATAATCCCATCATTGGCACCAAGAACACCCGCTCGCAGGATATTGAGTCGGCCTGCAAAGTTTGCATCAATTTCATGTTTCATTTCTGTCATAGTCATCTCCTTTCTCTCCATTATAGAGAAAAGAGAAGGGGAATACAAACTTTTTAAACTATCTGAAAAAAGTTCTACGATTCTAATTTTTAAGACCTTTTTCACTTTACAGAAAAAGCATGGAAATACAGTAACCAATCCTCATAGAATCGTCATTTTTCAGCTTATCTATGGTATAATAGAAGGTAGATTTATCAATTGGAGTATGAAGGATTTTTATGATTAAACTTGTAGCAACCGATATGGATGGAACCTTTCTAGACGGAGAGGGTCGGTTTGATATGGAACGCCTCAAAAACTTGCTTGTTTCCTACAAGGAGAGGGGAATTTATTTTGCTGTGGCCTCGGGTCGTGGCATATTATCCCTTAAAAAGCTATTTGCTGATGTGCGTGATGAAGTGATTTTTATAGCTGAAAATGGGAGTTATGTTGAGTTTCATGGGGAAAATATGTACGAGGCTACTATGTCTCGGGATTTTTACTTGAGCACTTTTGAAGCTTTAAAGAAATCACCTTATTTTGATGAAAGTAAAATGCTCTTGACTGGGAAAAAAGCTTGTTATGTATTGGATACAGTGGATGAGACTTATCTCATGATTAGTCGACACTACAATGAGAATATTCAAAAAGTAGCGAGTCTGGAAGCAATCACAGATGAGATTTTTAAATTCACTACGAACTTCACAGAAGATACGATAGAAGCTGGTGAGGCCTGGGTCAACGAAAATGTTTCTGGTGTGAAAGCCATGACAACAGGTTATGAATCCATCGATATTGTCTTGGACTATGTTGATAAAGGAGTGGCTATTGTTGAGCTAGCCAAAAAACTGGGGCTTAGCATGGATCAGGTCATAGCGTTTGGAGATAATCTCAATGACCTTCATATGATGCAGGTTGTCGGGCATCCAATCGCTCCTGAAAATGCGCGACCAGAGATTTTAGAATTAGCAGAGACAGTGATTGGCCACCATAAGGACCAGTCAGTGATGGCTTATATGGAGGGCTTGTAATGGCAGATATTAAATTGATTGCACTCGATTTGGATGGTACTTTACTGACAACGGATAAAAAGCTGACAGATCGTACCAAGGCGGTCCTCAAAGCTGCGCGTGATCGTGGCATCAAGGTCGTACTGACAACAGGTCGTCCTTTGAAGGCTATGGATTTTTTTCTCCATGAGCTAGGGACTGACGGCCAGGAGGACGAGTACACCATCACTTTTAATGGAGGGCTTGTCCAGAAAAATACGGGAGAGATTCTCGATAAAACAGTCTTTTCAATCGACGATGTGGCACGCTTGTACGAGGAAACTGAAAAACTAGGTCTGCCGTTAGATGCTATTTCAGAAGGAACAGTCTATCAAATCCAGTCGGACCAAGAAAGTCTCTATGCTAAGTTCAACCCAGCCCTGACTTTCGTACCTGTCGCTTTTGAAGATCTATCTAGTCAGATAACTTATAATAAATGTGTGACTGCCTTTGCCCAAGAACCTTTGGATGCAGCCATTCAACAGATTTCTCCTGAATTGTTTGACCAATATGAAATCTTCAAATCGCGTGAACTCTTATTGGAATGGTCACCGAAAAACGTCCACAAGGCAACAGGTTTAGCGAAATTAATTAAACACCTAGGAATAGACCAAAGTCAAGTCATGGCTTGTGGAGACGAGGCTAATGACCTTTCCATGATTGAGTGGGCAGGTCTGGGAGTTGCCATGCAAAATGCAGTTCCAGCAGTTAGGGAAGTTGCCAATGTCATTACCCCGATGACCAACGACGAGGAAGCCGTTGCCTGGGCTATCGAAGAATACGTGCTAAAGGAGAACTAGAATATGGGATTATTTGACCGTTTATTCGGTAAAAAAGAAGAGCCGAAAATCGAAGATATTGTAAAAGAAGCTCTGGAAAATCTTGATTTGTCAGAAGAGGTTGAAGAAAACCAAACGGCAGTCGAAGAAACAAGTCAGGAAGAGACAAAAAGAGAAAAAGTGGAAGAAACACTTGTTCAAGAAGAAATTCCTCAGATCTCGACAGAAGAAGTTATTGAACCAGAAACAGTCGAAGAAACTGCTCAGGAAGAGCTTGAGCTAGAAGTTGATGAGACAGAGCAAAGCCAAGAGTTTGAAGAAGTTTTAGAAGAAGAGAACCAAGAAACAGAAGAAGAGTTAGCTTCTGAAGTTGTAGAAGAAGAGCTTCCTCAGGTTGAAGAAACCGTTCAGGAAAAATATGACCGCAGTCTCAAGAAAACGCGTACGGGTTTTGGAGCACGCTTGAATGCCTTCTTTGCTAACTTCCGTTCTGTCGATGAAGACTTTTTCGAAGAATTAGAAGAACTGCTCATCATGAGCGATGTTGGTGTGCAGGTCGCTTCAAACTTAACAGAAGAGCTACGTTATGAAGCTAAACTCGAAAACGCTAAGAAGCCTGACGCACTCCGTCGTGTCATTATCGAGAAATTGGTTGAACTCTATGAGAAGGATGGCAACTACGATGAACAAATCCATTTCCAAGATGGCTTGACAGTCATGCTCTTTGTTGGAGTGAATGGCGTTGGTAAAACCACCTCTATCGGAAAATTAGCTCATCGCTACAAACAAGCTGGCAAGAAAGTCATGCTGGTTGCGGCAGATACCTTCCGTGCGGGTGCAGTGGCCCAGCTAGCTGAATGGGGTCGACGTGTGGATGTTCCTGTTGTGACGGGACCTGAAAAGGCTGATCCAGCAAGTGTGGTATTTGATGGGATGGAACGTGCTGTAGCAGAAGGAATGGATATCCTTATGATTGATACAGCAGGCCGTCTGCAAAACAAGGACAACCTGATGGCCGAGTTGGAAAAGATTGGTCGCATTATCAAACGTGTCGTGCCAGAGGCACCACATGAAACCTTCTTGGCACTCGATGCTTCAACTGGACAGAACGCTTTGGTACAAGCTAAGGAATTTTCTAAGATAACTCCATTGACTGGAATTGTTTTGACAAAAATTGACGGAACTGCCCGAGGTGGTGTTGTTCTGGCTATCCGCGAAGAACTCAATATCCCAGTAAAATTGATTGGTTTCGGTGAAAAAATCGATGATATCGGGGAATTTAACTCAGAAAACTTTATGAAGGGTCTCTTAGAAGGCTTGATTTAATACAAAATAAATATCCTGCAAGTTAATCTTGCAGGATATTTTTGCTATTCTAAACGGCCATCTTCACGATAGGCGATATCTGGTTGCCAGGTCCATTTGGCTCCATACTTTTCAAGTAAGTCAAAGCTAGCTTGAGGTCCCATACTTCCGGCTTTATAGTCATGAAGTGGGGCGCGATTTTCAGCCCAGAGCTCTTCGATACGGTCAATCAATTTCCAAGAAGCACTTACCTCATCCCAGTGGCTAAAGTTGGTAGAATTGTTGTTCAAGACATCGTAGATTAGCTTTTCGTATGGGTCTGGTGAGGCTCCAGTAGCAGTAGCATCTGTACGGTAATCCAGAGAACTTGGTGCCAGGTTGAATTCTTCACCGACTTGTTTACCATTGAGGCTGAGTGAGAATCCTTCAGTTGGTTGGATATAGATGGTCAAGATATTTGGCGCCAAAGGCTCACCGAAGATAGAGTCCATTTGCTTAAAAACGATATTGACATGAGTCCCTTTTTCAGTCAGGCGTTTCCCTGTACGGAAGAAGAAGGGAACACCACGGAAACGATCGCTGTCTACAAAGAAGGCACCAGATGCAAAGGTTTCTGTTGTAGATTCGGGGTCGACATTTGGTTCGCTTCGATAGGAAATGTATTTCATGCCATCGATTTTACCAGAGCGATATTGACCACGGATAAACTGTTCTTTCAGTTCTTCCTCAGTTGGATGATAGAGGTTTTTAAAGACCTTTATCTTTTCAGCACGAATCTCATCTTTTGTAAAACTAGCTGGTTTGTCCATGGCTAGAAGAGAGAGGAGTTGGAGAGTATGGTTTTGCACCATATCACGAAGGGCACCAGATTGATCATAGTAGCCACCGCGTTCTTCAACACCCAAGCGTTCCGCAAAGGTAATCTGTACATTATCAATGTGCTCACGGTTCCAAACATTCTCAAAGATCATGTTGGCAAAACGAACAGCAAAGATACTCTGAATCATCTCTTTACCTAGGTAATGGTCGATACGGTAGATTTGCTCCTCATCAAAGGCCGCAAGGAGATCTTCATTGAGTTTGCTAGCTGTTTCGTAGTCTGTACCGAATGGTTTCTCAACGATCAAGCGTTCAAAACCTTTGCCATCAACAATGTTTTCAGATTTGAGGTGCTTGGCAATGGTTCCAAAGAACTGAGGTGCCATAGACAAGAAGAAGAGCTTGTTGTGTTCAGCTTGGTATTTTTCGTTGAGCTCAGCTTGTAATTGGCGCAAAGCAATGTAATGTTCCGTATCATTCACATCATGGCTTTGATAGTAGAAGTGGCTAGCAAATTCCTGGGCTTGCTCGGTACTATCTGCCAAATCAAGGATGGATTCGACAACTACAGATTCAAAATATTCCTTACTCCAAGGTCTACGAGCTGTTCCGATAACAGCAAAATGCTCAGAGAGATTGCCTGATTTATAGAGTCTGAAAAGGGAAGGGTAGAGTTTGCGTTTAGCTAAATCTCCACTCGCACCGAAAATTGTAACAATAACCTTTGATGACATCTAGCTACCTAATTTCTATATTTTTTCCTAGTTGGACTAGGGATGAGATTTCCTCATTATCATAGTTTTTATTTTATCATAATTTTCAAAAAAAACAAAAAATCCAATACGCAATAAAAAAGTGTAAGGAGAACCTCACACTTTCGTTTTATACGTTTAAGACCTTGTCCAAGAATTCTTTTAGACGAGGGTGTTGCGGGTTATCGAAGATTTGATCTGGAGTTCCATCTTCTAGGAATTCACCATCAGCCGTAAAGATAACACGGTTGGCTACCTGACGAGCAAATCCCATCTCATGGGTTACGATAATCATGGTCATGCCTTGTTCCGCCAATTCCTTCATAACGTTTAGTACATCTCCAACCATTTCAGGGTCCAGAGCGGAAGTTGGCTCATCAAAGAGCATGATATCAGGATTCATGGCAAGTCCACGAGCGATAGCTACACGCTGTTTCTGACCGCCTGAAAGGCTATCTGGATTAGCCTCAGCCTTGTCTGCAAGACCGACTTTCTCCAGCAACTCCATCCCCAATTTTTCAGCTTCTTCTTTGGTCATCCGTTTGTGTTCAATAGGTGCAAAAGTGATATTTTCTAGAACGGACATGTGAGGGAAGAGGTTGAAGTGTTGGAAGACCATTCCAACGTTTTCGCGAACATGGTCGACATTGGTTGATTTTTCAGTCAGATCATAACCATTCACTGTGATGTGGCCGCTCGTTACCTCCTCGAGAAGGTTAAGGCTACGTAGGAAAGTGGATTTACCAGAACCCGAAGGACCGATGATACAGACAACATCTCCTTCATAGAATTTAGTCGTAATGCCTTTTAAAACTTCGTTTTTTCCATAATACTTATGCAAATCATTTACATCAATTTTTAGTTTTGCCATTAACGAATCCTCTTTTCTAAGCGTTTGGCTAGTCTAGTCAAAAGCGTGATAATTACAAGATAGAAGATAGCAAGGATTGCATACATCTTGAAACTTTGGTAGTTACGGGCGATGATAATCTTACCAGTTTGGAAAAGTTCCACCAGACCGATAGCAGATACGATGGTTGTATCTTTAAGAGCGATAACAAATTGGTTGACAAAGTTTGGCAACATCAATTTAGTCGCTTGTGGCAAGATTATCTTACGCATGGTTTTTCCATAAGAGATACCAAGACTGCGACTGGCTTCCATTTGCCCAACTGGAACAGCTTGAATCCCACCACGAACAATTTCAGCGATATAAGCAGCTGCATTGAGTGAGAGCGCGATAGTACCAGCTACAAAGTCATTGATTGGACTTTGTTGGCCTGTAATGGACTCGATGAAGTTTGGAATACCCCAGAAGATGAAGGCTGCAAGAATCATCAAGGGAATACCACGGATAACATCAACGAAAATCTCAGAGATCAGACGAAGAGATTTGTATGGACTAACGCTAAACATACCAAAGATAATACCGATGACAATGGCAATTGCAAATGAAATAAGCGCTAGAGCAAGAGTGATTCCAAGTCCACTAAGAAGTTGTTTGTAGTTGTTTTGAAGCAAGCCCCAGATAGTTGTTTCGTCAACCGTACTTGTAGAGTCAGTTGAAGTTTCGCTAGCTAGATACTTGTCAAGAATCTTTTGGAATTCTCCGTTAGCTTTGAGGTTAGCAAGTCCATTATTGAACATCTGGATCAATTCAGGGTTTGTTCCTTTTTTAACCGCAAAGGCAGTTTCACCGATTGGAGTTCCAGCGATTGGTGTTTTCAATTTTTGCCCTTGACTGATAGAATATTTGAGAACTGGCTCATCATCCATCACGGCATCGATAGATCCAGTATTCAGACTGTCATACATTGATGCGCCATCTGCAAAGGTTTTAATCTTATAGCCGTATTTGTTTTGATTCTCAGTAAGGAACGTTTGAGAGGCAGTTCCGTTTTTAACACCGACAGTTTTATCCTTGAGGTCTTCATAAGAAGCAATTGTGCTTGATTCTTTCACACCGAGAATCGTATTTGCTGTGTAGTATGATTCTGAGAAGTCGAAGGTTTCCTTACGGGCATCTGTTACAGACATACCAGCAATGATACCATCTGCTTGTCCTGCTTGAACAGCACTAATGGCTGCGTCAAATCCTGGGTTGGTAATCTCAATTTCAAAACCTTGATCTTTGGCAATGGCCTTGATGAGGTCCATATCAATACCGGTGTATTGATTGCTTGAATTTTGAAAGACGAATGGGGCAAAAGATGAGTCGCTGGCAATAATGTACTTGCTTTTCACAGGAGTAGCTTTTTGTCCAGCAGCAGTAGTTGTCGTTGGGGTTGCCGTAGTTGTAGAAGCTGTCCATTTTTGGATGATTTTCTCCAAGCTACCATCCTTCTTCATTTGTGCTAGGGCTTCGTTAAACTCGGTAACCAAGTGTTCATACTTGCTCCCTTTCTTGACACCAAAGGCAAAGCTTCCAACAGCCTCACCATCCATATTGATGCTGAGATCTTGTCCTTGGTTAATCGCATACTCGATAACAGGTTTATCATCCATGATGGCATTTACAGCACCAGCACTTAGACTGTTATTCATCAAATCACCAGTATCAAAGGTTTTAATAGAGAAACCGTATTTATCTTTGATACTTTCGAGGAAACGTTGAGCGGCAGTTCCGTTCTTAACACCAACTGTTTTGCCGCTAAGTTCCTCATATTTGGTGATTTTATTTGCCTTTGTGGTAGCAATGACAACTTTTGTATCATAATAAGTATCAGACATGGTAAAGACATTTTCACGTTCTTTTGTTTTTGTCATACCTGCCATAATGGCATCTGCTTGACCTGACTGCACTGCATTTACAGCTGCATCAAAGCCAGGATAAGACATTTGGATGTTCCATCCTTTGATTTCTGCGACTTTATTGATAATATCAACATCAATCCCTTTATAGGTTTGATCTGAATCTTTAAACTCAAAAGGTGCGTAAGCTGTATCAGACACAATCTTAACAGTATCAGCTTTTGCCATACCTAGTGAGAAAATGGGAAATAAAATGAGCAAACATGCTAGTATTTTTTTCTTCATTTTTAGTCTCCTTTTCCGAATATTTTCCCATTATATCAGAAAATGAATGAAAAGGCAAATTTTAGGAATTTTATGTAAGAAAATGTAACATGAAATCCTCGCTCTTATCAACTTAGAGTAGAGTCTGAAAAGTAAATTTATGGTAAAATAGAAGGATAGAAAAATGCAGACGAGGCAATCATGATTAATCGAATTACAGATAATAAATTTAAACTAGTATCAAAATACCAACCTTCAGGAGATCAACCCCAAGCGATTGAGCAGTTGGTCGATAATATCGAGGGTGGTGAGAAGGCTCAAATTCTGATGGGGGCGACGGGTACAGGGAAGACCTATACCATGAGTCAGGTCATTTCCAAAGTCAATAAACCAACTTTGGTCATTGCCCACAATAAGACTCTGGCTGGTCAGCTCTATGGAGAATTTAAGGAATTTTTCCCTGAAAATGCTGTTGAGTACTTCGTATCCTACTATGACTATTACCAACCAGAGGCCTATGTCCCTTCTAGCGATACCTATATTGAGAAGGATAGCTCGGTCAATGATGAGATTGACAAGCTTCGACACTCAGCGACTTCAGCCCTTTTAGAGCGTAACGATGTCATCGTCGTGGCTTCAGTCTCTTGTATCTATGGTTTGGGTTCGCCAAAGGAATATTCTGATAGTGTTGTTAGTCTTCGTCCAGGTCTGGAGATTTCTCGTGATAAACTCTTGAATGACTTGGTTGATATTCAGTTTGAACGCAATGATATTGACTTTCAACGGGGAAGATTTCGCGTTCGTGGGGATGTTGTGGAGATTTTCCCAGCTTCCCGAGATGAACACGCTTTTCGAGTGGAGTTCTTTGGGGATGAGATTGACCGTATCCGTGAAGTTGAGGCTTTGACAGGTCAGGTATTGGGAGAAGTAGATCATCTGGCGATTTTCCCAGCCACTCACTTTGTGACCAATGATGACCATATGGAAGTTGCTATTGCCAAGATTCAGGCAGAGTTGGAGGAGCAGTTAGCTGTCTTTGAAAAGGAAGGCAAACTGTTAGAAGCTCAGCGTTTGAAACAGCGAACAGAGTACGATATCGAAATGCTGCGTGAGATGGGTTATACCAACGGTGTTGAAAACTATTCTCGCCACATGGATGGTCGTAGCGAAGGAGAACCTCCTTATACGCTTCTCGACTTCTTCCCAGATGATTTCTTGATTATGATTGATGAAAGTCACATGACCATGGGACAGATTAAGGGCATGTACAATGGAGACCGTTCTCGTAAGGAAATGCTGGTCAATTATGGTTTCCGTTTGCCGTCAGCCTTGGACAATCGTCCTCTCCGCCGTGAGGAGTTTGAAAGTCATGTGCACCAGATTGTTTACGTTTCAGCGACACCTGGTGACTATGAAAATGAACAGACCGAGACAGTGATCGAGCAAATCATTCGTCCGACTGGGCTTCTAGATCCTGAAGTGGAAGTCCGTCCAACTATGGGACAGATTGATGACCTTTTAGGTGAAATCAATGCCCGTGTTGAGAAGAATGAACGGACCTTTATCACAACCTTGACCAAGAAAATGGCAGAAGACTTGACCGACTACTTCAAAGAAATGGGCATTAAGGTCAAGTACATGCATTCGGATATCAAGACCTTGGAACGGACGGAGATTATCCGTGATCTGCGCTTGGGTGTCTTTGATGTCTTAGTCGGAATCAATCTGCTCCGTGAAGGGATTGACGTTCCAGAGGTAAGCTTGGTTGCCATTCTCGATGCTGATAAGGAAGGTTTCCTTCGTAATGAACGTGGACTCATCCAGACTATTGGACGTGCTGCCCGTAATAGCGAAGGGCATGTTATCATGTACGCTGATACCATGACTCAGTCTATGCAACGTGCCATTGATGAAACGGCTCGTCGTCGGAAAATCCAGATGGCCTATAATGAAGAACATGGTATTGTACCTCAGACAATCAAGAAAGAAATCCGTGACCTGATTGCCGTAACCAAGGCAGTTGCCAAGGAAGAGGACAAGGAAGTCGATATCAATAGCCTCAACAAACAAGAACGCAAAGAACTCGTCAAGAAACTAGAGAAACAAATGCAAGAAGCTGTTGAAGTACTTGACTTTGAACTCGCAGCTCAGATACGTGATATGATGCTAGAAGTGAAGGCGCTAAACTGATAGAAAGTATAAAGAAATAGAAATATATAGAAAGACATAATATGACAGCAAAAAAAACTAAACACATAGGCATTGAATGTTGTAGAATTTTCGCTATGTTGATGATTTGCAACTTACATGTTTTGGGTATGGGAGGAATTTTGGAGAAAGTTGATAGTCAAAAAGATCTTTACTATATTTTTGCAAATTTTTTAGAAGCTTTCTCATATTCAGCTGTAAATATTTATATTTTAATCAGTGGGTATGTCGGTCTTTATTCACAATTTAGTTATAAAAAAATGTTTAGTTTTTGGATACAGATTATTTTCTATACTATTTCAATTACTTTTGTATTTGCTATTTTTTCGAAATCATCTGTTAACTTAAGTGATTGGTTTTCAGCTTTAACTCCAATAAGTCATGGACAGTATTGGTATATGAGTTGCTATTTTGGTTTAGTCTTAATAGCACCATTTTTGAATCAAGCAGTGCTGACATTGAAGAACGAACAATTGTTTCCAATTGTTAGTGGAGCATTTATATACTTTTCTGTCATACCTACAGTATTTAAACAAGATATTCTGGGCTTGTGGGGTGGATATAGTGTATTATGGATGATTCTTTTGTACACTATAGGAGCAATAATTAGAAAATCAAATTACGAAAGTCGTTTTCAAATACGTTATGTTATTGGATTTATTTTATTTCTAACTAGTTTAACTTTTATATTGTGCTGGCTTGGTTTTGAACAGTGGAGAAGTTATATTTCTCCTACGGTCACACTGCAAGGAATAGCAATATTTTTATTCTTCTTGAATATTAAAGATATTCCCTTAACTTTTAAGAGACTAGTTCTTTTAATATCTCCACTAACTTTGGGGGTTTATCTGTTTCATGTACATCCTCTTATTTTTAGAAGAATTATACCAAACATTTATACTTTAGTTGGAGAACAAGAATTTTTTATGTTTGTTATTATGATTCTAGTTATGACACTGGCCCTGTTCTTTTCTGGCGCTATGATTGAGTATTTTAGAAATAAATTAATGGCGTATATTCTTACTTTAATAAAGAGTGTTAAAAATCTTAAACAGACTTAAAACTTTATTGTCTTATTAAAATAGGAGCAAGAGGCATTAAAATATACACTTCACTGAGAACTTAAGGTTTACTGAACTTATCCTTGATCTAATCGCCGTAACTAAGGCAGTTTCCAAAGAAGAGGACAAGGAAGTCGATATCAATAGCCTCAACAAACAAGAGCGCAAGGAACTCGTTAAAAAACTCGAAAAACAAATGCAAGAAGCCGTCGAAGTGCTTGACTTTGAACTGGCAGCTCAGATACGTGATATGATGTTGGAAGTGAAGGCGTTGGATTAGATAGGAGAGAACGAATGAAAATTTTAGTCATTAATGGACATCCTGACAAGGGCAGTTTCTGTCAAGAAATTTTTCGAACGATTGTAGAAAATATTGACTCAAATCATCATGAGCTTGAATCTATTAATCTAAATGAGATAGATTTTGATCCCGTATTACGTTATGGTTATCGAAAACGGATGGAAGAGGACTCCTTCATACTTCGCTCTCAGGAATTAATTCAGTGGGCAGATCATTTCATTTTTGTTTATCCAATTTGGTGGAGTAGTATGCCTAGTTTATTGAAGGGGTGGATTGATCGTGTTTTCACGCCAGGAATTGCGTACTCTGCCAATAATCAAGGAAGTTTTATTTTAAACTACTTAAGGGGTCAGCAGTTTAAAAAGTTACTAAAAGGAAAAACAGCTAGTATTTACGCAACATCCATGGCACCAACATGGTGGTACAAAGTATTTTCAGGTCCTATCAATATTCCAGACAGTTATGGAATATCAGTATTAAAGAATGCTGTCCTGAATCATTGCGGTATTAAAACAAAGAAAGTTTCAATTTTGGGTGAGTTAGGGCGTGAGGTGAATACAAATTCTACAAGACAAAAATATCTTCAAAAAGTAGCTGAGGAAGTCAAGGTGTTGGATTAGTGAAATAAATTTAAATATGTTTATCTAGGAGAATGTAGTAATGAAAAAAGCATTAGTGTTGAATTTCAGTTTTATCGCAATTATCCTCTCAGCCTGTTTTCTGAGTTTTGTAGTCATTTTAGTAGCTACCTTTCATACTACTTTTTCTGGACCAAATCAAAAAGACATTGAGGCAGCAGCGAGCAGAACACTGAAATTATATGGTTTTAAAGGTGATGTGAAGGTTACGAAGTTTTCTAGATATAGATGGCCTTCTGAAGATTATGAAATTGAATATGATTATACTGAAGAAGTTAGTGGTAGGAAGATTACTGTAAGTGACAGTTTAATTTATTTTCCTAAATCTCCAGGAAATTCTAGACGGACGAGTGAAGAACTAGCCTACGATGGAACTATTGAAACGATGTTACATCAATTTTCACATATAGCAGATCAGCTACTAAACCAGAATCCTGTCAGTGTTTCTAACAAAGAAAAGGTAGAGAGTTTTTTCAAGCAATATGAAAATCCCAATTTGGAATTCGTAAGTAGTTACTGGAGTGTCGATACTGAATCTGACAATATCCAAGACTATTATGCCCTCATCGAAAAGAACCATAAGGAAGGAAAAGCTTTTCAAGGTTTATATGACCTCCCTATTGATGAATTTCTGGAAAAAGGAATTATTAAAGGAAGTGTTAGATATAAAGACACTCTTTTAGAAGAGGGTGAGAAAGATTATTTCGATAGTGAAGGTGGACTGACAGGATTTATTTCAAATGGGATCGAAAATGCTGAGTTGCCAGATACCTTTTATGAGGTTTCTTACTACTATGGTGCTAAAGGATATCGTTCAGGTAGTGGTGTTTCTTTAAAGATTCAGAATCATAAACTGATAAGTTACGAAAAGAACAGAATTAAGAAATTTTAAATCTTAAAATTTAACTTTGAACCTATACCACCTATACGTTTTAGAAAATATTTTTAATAGAAAGAAGTTATTATGAATTTGAAAGAGAAGAATTATAAGAAATCATCAGGGTTAGATTCTGTTCGTTTTTGGTTACAAGGTCATCGATTTGTCAAATTTATGCTTGATATGTTCTTTTATATCAGCTTGTTCCTAGTTATAGAATTTACAACATCACAGAACAAAAGCATTCCAGCTGATTTTCGGTACAGAGAACTCTTATTTCCTTTGCAATTGAATCTTTTTATCTTGGGTAATAGGTTTTATGCTCTCTTTTTGTCAGTGAAAACTGAAAAAGAAAGGACTCTTAAAAGATTTTGTGAACCCTTTATTTATATCAATATCCTTAGCTTCATTTTTCAACTGATTGGTGTGAGAAAAAGAGGAAGAGTCGTTCTGTCACCTTTGTTTTCACTGGAGTCATCCTATATCTGGTTTCCTATTGTCATCTACCTTCTAGTCTTGATGTTAACTTTGGCAATCTTCTTTCTCTCTAAAGGCTCAAAAAAAGGAGTAGATGAAAATGAAGATGAGTAGGCAAATGAAGTACAAGACAAAAGAAAAGCCTTCTTGGACTAAGAGGATTTTTCTTTGGATGGAAAGGCACAGAAGGATTGGTCAACTTTTGGATACGAGTGTATTATTTGGATCTATGTTTGTATCATTTCTTGCCGCCTCTTACATTAGTTACCTATTACCGAACATAAACTATCTTTCCCCCTTAAGCTTCAATCTTATCCTTCTGATCTTATCAACCTATTTCCTTGTCTTTCGTTTTAGTAGTGATAAACTTCAGAAATGGCGTTACTTTTCATGGGGATTTATTGGGTTCAATGGTCTTCTTTTTCCCTTTCATCTCTTGGTAGGTCTGAATTGGCTAGGACGTCGTAAGTCAACGAATTTCCCTCCCATAATTTCTATGGATCCAGCCTATGTCTGGGTTCCTATTGTAAGTTATCTATTTTTCTTTTTCTTGGGGCTGGGCATTCTGCTTTTGATTATACGGATTGAAAAGAGAAGAAGGAGGCGCAAATGGAACGAAAGATTAAGAAACCAAAGAAGATCAAACAACAGAACAGACAAATGAGAAAAATCCAGAAAAAGTATTCTTTGATAGCTCACGTCCACTTGTGGATAGAAAGACATTCAAAGATTTCTTCTTTTATGGATGGTGGTATAATATTATTATCTATTTTTGGTATCATGTATGTATTGTTCGGGACGTCACTTATCCCGAAACCATATCAAGAAATGTCCTATCTCTTACCAATTATTATGAATTTTGTCTTTTTGGTGCACACACTCTATCAAGGTATTTTTAGAGATGGTTTTAGCAATAAGGCTTCAGTACAAGGATTTTTAGAAACTTTTCTATTCATAAACGGACCTATTTTTCTCCTCCACTTAATTGTTGGGGTGAAAGGGAGAAATGTTAAAAAAATTCCTTCCCTATTATCTATCGATTATCGCTACATCTGGCTTCCAATTACTACCTATCTAATCTTTTTCATCATTCCAGCGATATTAATGGTCATTTTGAAATATAAGGACAAAAAGAGGAATAATCATGACAAAAGAAAATCTAACTAAGTTAATTTCGTTTAAGACACTTTATTTGACTTTGCTGACCTTTGTGGTTCTTCATTTGGTGTTGCTGGTTTTTGGACTATCTTTTACGCCGATTTTGTGGAATAGTTGGTTTTTCATTCTTTGTTTGACCTTCCTAATCCATCCTTGGAGAATCTTTTATAGAACAAGAGATGCTAAATGGTATCACCTTATTTTTCAAATATTTAGTGGATTGGTGACATTTTACCTTCGGTTTGCAGCATTCTTTGTTTTATCAGTTATCTCGGATCCAGCCATCCCTATCAATATAGACTATCGCATACAAGATAAGGAAATCATCATTGCTAGAGGTTTTTTGGCCCGTACTACTTATGAACATCATGAATTGATCAATCCCTTTATCATGAAGTCAGAAGTAGAATATAACGAAGATACATTTTAATAACTTAGAAAGCGAGCAAATCTATGTCCCGTGCCCAAGCAACTATTTTAACCAACATCTGTCTGATTGAAGACCTCGAAACCCAGCGCGTGGTGATGCAGTATCGTTCACCCGAAAACAATCGCTGGTCTGGCTATGCCTTTCCAGGAGGACATGTTGAGAATGGCGAGGCTTTTGCCGAGTCTGTCATTCGTGAGATTTATGAAGAAACAGGTCTAACGATTCAGAATCCACAACTAGTCGGCATTAAAAACTGGCCCTTAGATACAGGTGGGCGCTACATCGTCGTTTGCTATAAAGCGACAGAGTTTACTGGAAATCTCCAATCTTCAGAAGAAGGAGAAGTATGTTGGGTGCAAAAAGACCAGATTCCAAACTTGGATCTGGCCTATGATATGTTGCCTTTGATGGAAATGATGGAAGCACCTGACAAGTCTGAGTTCTTCTATCGCCACCGTACAGAGGACGGCTGGGAAAAAGAAATTTTCTAGTCTTTTACTAAATAACCTAACTGATCCAAGGTCTCCTCGATATAGTGGAGGTCTTGTTGTGTCTCGGCTTCAACAAGGTGGTAATGGATGCCGTCTGTCAATTCAGAAAGGGGTCTAAAGTCTGAATTCTCGACTTGTTCCAGAAAGTGCTGGACATCTCGGCGGCAGGTGAGTTTGAGTAGGGTTTCAATTTCGCCATAAACGGGATGATCGATTAAGATATTTTGAACGCGTCCGCCATTATCTACAATAGCTAGAAGTTCCTGACCAATTTCTTCCAATTCATGTTTCACTTTAAAGAGTTTGTGAACGTAGGGGCTGGCATCATTTTCTTTGTAGATATAGCCACGATTGGTGGATAGGATAGGAGCTCCATCTGCTCGGAGAATAGCGATATCCTGTACAATGACTTGGCGCGTAACATGAAAGTGTTCAGCCAAGGTTTGACCATTGAGAGCTTTTGGTGCCTCTTTTAACAGTTTGAGAAGAGCTTGTTTGCGATCCTTTGTCATAGTTTTTCCTTTTAGCGACGTTTTCGAAGCACTTTATAGACAGCTAGTGCTAATGTATAGTCTACCATACTATGAACGATTGTGCCAAAACCAACTAGGACAAAGAGAACATAAAACATATTTTCAACATTTGTCCCTGAAGTAGCATAAAAGATGATACAAGCTATTACTTCAGCGATAGCATGAACAACACCCAAAACAAAGTTAAAAATCCAAGATGCCTTTGGTTTATCCAAGGTTTCAGGGAATTTTTTTAAGTACAAAGCTCCCAAAGTACCAAAAACGATGTGAGAGAAGGCACGAAGTACAATAACAGGCGGATAACCTGCCATCAGGAAACCAAGACTAGAAGCAATAATCACAAAAGCAGCCATCAAAGGCGAAAGAAACATGGCGATAAAGATGGGGATATGACTTCCCAAGGTGTAAGAAGCCGGTGGGATAACGATTTTAAAAGGCATAATGATTGGAATCAAAATCGCTATTGCAGTGAGTAGGGCAGTCATGGTCATAAACTGCGTTTTTTTTCGTATATCCATAAGAACCTCCATTTATCTGTATATACACAAGTATAGTACAATAAATCACCAATCAAGTCAAGAAGCATTATTGATTTTTCAGAAAAATTTGGTTAAAATGTGGTAAAGAATAATAGGAATTGAGGAGAAAATGTGATGATACTTTTTGTTTACCTAATCGTGGTAATCGTGATGATGTCAAAACAGGAAAAAGAAGGGAAAGTAGTCTCAGGTTGGACTCGTTTCCTAGTTTATAGTTTATTGGTCCTTTCGCTACTTTCTCTATTAGCAAGTAACCTGGCTGTTTCACTTTTTAGCCTCCCTTTATTAGGTTTTCTTTTGATGGCAGCAATACTCGAAATTGCTTATTTCGTCAGATTGGTGATTGCATTTGGTTTGATTTTACTATCACTAACCCTATATTTGGATAGCCAAAAAAGTCAGCAACCTACACCGCTTTCGCATCAACTCCTGCGCTTTGGCTTTCACATTCTATTGATGTTTCTCATGTTTTAAATGCTAAACTCCACCTTCAGGATGAAAGTGGAGTTGTTTTTTTATTTCTTCAAGGTTTCGAGACGGGGGACAATTGCTACTGTTAGAACGGCAGAAATGACAAGCTCGGCAATTGAGTTTGTAGAAATAACGGTTGCCAGGAGTTTTTGAATATTGCCGTCGAAGACATTTCCAAAAAGGAAGAAGATTCCCCCAAGAACAAAGACGGTGTTTGTAAGGGAACCGAGAGCACCAGCAAAGATGAGACCCGTTCTGTTTTTTAATAATTTATAAACCAAGAAAGGTGTCAGACCGATCAAAATGCGAGGGACAATAGCGATAATCGCAGAATAGATGTTTCCGTTCGGTACGAAAGGTGAGAAGAGGTAGCTGGTTGGTAGAATCGTAATCGTATTTACCGTTAAGCTTAGCAGTCCCATCAAAAAACCAAGTGTAACTCCAACGCGAGGACCATAGATGATACTAGCAATAATGACTGGAATATGAACGATAGTTGGTTTAATTGGAAATGGGAAAAGATTAAATAGGAGAGAGCTCAAAAAGTGGATAACGAGCATAACTGCAAAAAAGATAGCAATTGGAGCAATGTTAGAGCGTTTGTTCATCAAGGGTTTCCTTTATTCTTTCTAAAATAGTATTCAGGTCAGCTAGGGCGCCTTTGCCGTGATCGCCACAGGCTAGTAGAGATTCTTTTGGAGAGATAATCTGATAACCATAGGTCTCTAATGTTTTTAGATTAGCCTGAGTTGCTGGATGGTCATACATTTTTGTATTCATGGCTGGTGCGACTAACTTTTTGACATGTTCTGGCAAGGCAAGTGCTGTGCTTGTCACCATGTTGTCCGCAAATCCATGGGCTAACTTTGCGATGGTATTAGCAGTAGCAGGGGCTACGATAAAAAGATCAGTTCTTTTGCCTATTTCGATATGATTGACTTGATTAGGATAGGGTTCCTGCATGACATCAAGGTGGACAGGATTGTGAGAGAGGACCTGTAGTGTCAACGGTTGGATAAACTCTGTAGCAGCCTGAGTCATTATGACAGTGACATCATGGCCTTGTTTCTTCAAGGAACTAACTAGGTCAGCTGATTTATAGGAGGCAATGGAACCTGTCACTGCGATGAGAATATTTGCCATGGCTTTCCTTTCTATGAATCGTATGCTTGAATTTTTTCAAGAAGGAGGTTTGCTATTTCCTCTTTGGTTTGAACGGTTTGGAGTTGCTCTTTTTCAACAAAGATTGCTTGATGCTGATTCGCTGAGATTTGAGTCAGGTCATTTGCAATGATTAAGTCTGCTTGGTTCTTGACAAGACTCTGTCTAGCAACTTCAATAAGATGATGCTCAGTAACATCAACCAATAGTTTGAACCCAATCAGATGAATGGCAGGATTCCATTCCTTGACTAGAGAGATGATTTTTGGAGTCTTTTTAAGGAACAAAATCTGAACTTCATCAGTTGAAGAAATCTTAGCTTGATGATTCTGCTTGCTTAAAAATTCTTCTAAATTAGAGCTAGCCTGAACTTCATCAAGTCCCGTCATATAAACAGGAGTGTAGTCAGACACAGCCATTGAGTGGATTAAGACCTGATAATCCTTAACAAGTTCTAGCATTTCCACTAGAAGGTCGTTGGTATTATCAATTTCTCGAATGCTTAGGTTGGGATGAGCTTCTGGCTTCAGAGCTCGTTTTGTCGTTATTAAACAAACTTCATGCCCCGCAGCAAGCAAGGTCTCCGTGATGATTTTCCCCAAGCGACCTGTAGAATGGTTAGTAATAGAGCGGACCCTATCAATAGCTTCACTGGTACCGCCCGATGTGACTAAAATTTTCATAGCACTATTGTACACAAAAATAAACAGTAAGTAAAATGAAAGCGATAAAATTTTGCTAAAACAAAGCTACACTATAGTTTATAACTATAAAGCCATATAAAATTTTTCAAAGGGCTCTAAAAATCTTGAAATTCAGGATATTTACGAACGTTTAGAGAGTTTATGGATGTTAAAAATCTTGTTTTGTGTTATAATGAATTATCATATTAGAGGTTAGAGGAGTTTTGAATGAAAACAGATATTGAAATCGCACAGGGTATTGAGTTGAAACCAATCGTTGATGTTGTTGAGAAATTGGGTATTTCTTACGACGATTTGGAATTGTATGGAAAGTACAAGGCTAAGCTTAGCTTTGATAAAATTCGTGCAGTTGAGAGCAATCCAGTTGGAAAATTGATCTTGGTTACTGCTATTAACCCAACACCAGCGGGTGAAGGAAAGTCAACCATTACCATCGGTCTTGCTGATGCCTTAAACAAAATCGGCAAGAAAACCATGATTGCTATTCGCGAACCATCTCTTGGACCAGTAATGGGGATTAAGGGTGGTGCAGCCGGTGGTGGTTATGCCCAAGTGTTGCCAATGGAGGACATCAACCTTCACTTTACCGGGGATATGCATGCCATTACAACTGCTAACAATGCTCTTTCTGCCTTGATTGACAATCACTTGCACCAAGGAAATGAGCTGGGAATCGACCAACGTCGTATTCTCTGGAAACGTGTAGTGGACTTGAACGACCGCGCCCTTCGTCATGTGACCGTTGGACTTGGTGGTCCTCTAAACGGTATTCCTCGTGAGGATGGTTTTGATATTACCGTTGCTTCAGAAATCATGGCCATTCTTTGCTTGGCAACGGACATCGAGGACTTGAAACGTCGTTTGGCGAATATCGTTATTGGCTATCGTTACGATCGTACGCCAGTTTCTGTTGGTGATTTGCAGGTTGAGGGGGCTTTAGCATTGATTTTGAAAGATGCTATCAAACCGAACTTGGTTCAGACAATTTACGGTACACCTGCCTTTGTACATGGTGGTCCATTTGCCAATATCGCTCATGGATGTAACTCTGTTTTGGCAACAAGCACAGCCCTTCGCTTAGCGGACTACACAGTTACTGAAGCTGGTTTTGGTGCGGACCTTGGTGCTGAGAAATTCCTTGACATTAAGACACCAAACTTGCCAACATCTCCAGATGCAGTTGTCATCGTCGCAACCCTTCGTGCCCTTAAGATGAATGGTGGTGTAGCTAAAGATGCTTTGACAGAGGAAAATGTAGAAGCAGTTCGCGCAGGTTTTGCTAACTTGAAACGCCACGTTGAAAATATTCGTAAGTTTGGTATTCCAGCAGTTGTTGCGATTAATGAATTTGTCACTGATACAGAAGCTGAAATTGCAGCCTTGAAAGAACTTTGTGCTTCTATTGATGTGCCAGTTGAACTAGCAAGTGTCTGGGCTGATGGGGCAGAAGGTGGTGTAGCACTTGCCGAAACACTTGTCAAGACAATCTCTGAAAATCCAGCCAACTATACTCGTCTTTATGACAACGACCTTTCTGTCCAAGAAAAGATTGAAAAGATTGTTACTGAAATCTATCGCGGTACAAAAGTCAACTTTGAAAAGAAAGCTCAAACGCAAATCGCCCAAATCGTTCAGAATGGTTGGGACAAATTGCCAATCTGTATGGCTAAAACTCAGTACAGTTTCTCTGATAATCCAAATGCACTTGGAGCTCCAGAAAACTTTGAAATTACCATCCGTGAATTGGTACCCAAATTAGGTGCAGGCTTCATTGTTGCCCTAACTGGTGATGTTATGACCATGCCAGGACTTCCAAAACGTCCAGCCGCTCTTAATATGGATGTTGAAAGTGATGGAACGGTCCTAGGCTTGTTCTAGTAGTTTAATTTAATTCAAATGAGTTTGGAAATACTAACCAAGCTCATTTTTTTATCTAGATTTAAGGAGTTGTCTTCAGCTGATAATAGAGTTACTTTCTAGACGCAACCAGTCTAGGTAAAGATATTTTCCCTGATTTTTGATATAATAGAAACATTGACTTCAAGAGTAAGGAAGAGAAAATGAACGCATTATTGAATGGAATGAATGACCGTCAAGCTGAGGCGGTGCAAACGACAGAAGGTCCATTATTGATCATGGCGGGAGCTGGTTCTGGAAAGACTCGAGTTTTAACTCACAGAATCGCCTACTTGATTGATGAAAAGATGGTCAATCCTTGGAATATCTTGGCCATTACCTTTACCAATAAGGCAGCGCGTGAGATGAAGGAGCGTGCTTATGGCCTCAATCCAGCTACTCAGGACTGTCTGATTGCGACCTTTCACTCCATGTGTGTTCGTATTCTACGTCGCGATGCGGATCATATTGGTTATAATCGAAATTTCACTATTGTAGATCCAGGAGAGCAACGAACTCTCATGAAACGCATTCTCAAGCAATTAAACTTAGATCCGAAAAAATGGAATGAAAGAACCATTTTGGGGACTATTTCCAATGCTAAGAATGACTTGATTGATGATGTGGCTTATGCAGCTCAAGCTGGCGATATGTACACGCAAATCGTGGCTCAGTGTTACACAGCCTATCAAAAAGAGCTTCGTCAGTCTGAGTCCGTTGACTTTGACGACTTAATCATGCTGACCCTGCGTCTCTTTGATCAGAATCCTGACGTTCTGACCTACTATCAGCAGAAGTTCCAGTACATTCACGTTGATGAGTACCAAGATACCAACCATGCCCAGTACCAACTGGTCAAACTTTTGGCTTCACGCTTTAAAAATATCTGCGTGGTCGGTGATGCAGACCAATCTATCTACGGTTGGCGTGGTGCGGATATGCAGAATATCTTGGATTTTGAGAAAGATTACCCTAACGCCAAGGTTGTCTTGTTAGAAGAAAACTATCGTTCAACCAAAACCATTCTCCAAGCTGCCAATGATGTCATTAAAAATAATAAAAATCGTCGTCCTAAGAATCTCTGGACCCAGAATGCTGATGGGGAGCAGATTTTTTACTATCGTGCCAATGACGAGCAAGATGAGGCTGTTTTTGTAGCCAAAACCATTGATGAACTTGGTCGTAGCCAAAACTTTCTTCACAAGGATTTTGTAGTTCTTTATCGAACCAATGCGCAATCTCGTACTATTGAGGAAGCCCTGCTCAAGTCCAATATTCCTTATACTATGGTTGGAGGGACCAAGTTCTACAGCCGTAAGGAAATCCGTGACATTATTGCTTATCTGAATCTTATTGCTAATTTAAGTGACAATATCAGTTTTGAGCGTATTATCAACGAGCCTAAACGCGGAATTGGGCCAGGTACTGTTGAGAAAATTCGCGACTTTGCTAACCTACAAGAGATGTCCATGCTAGACGCTTCAGCCAATATCATGCTGTCTGGCATCAAAGGTAAAGCAGCCCAGTCTATCTGGGACTTTGCCAATATGATTTTGGATTTACGAGAGCAACTGGATCAATTAAGCATTACAGAATTGGTTGAGGCAGTTTTAGAAAAAACAGGTTATGTCGAGATTCTTAATACCCAAGCAACCTTGGAAAGCAAGGCTCGGGTTGAGAATATCGAAGAGTTCCTATCTGTTACCAAAAACTTTGACGACAATCCTGATAGCCAGGAAGAAGAAACTGGTTTGAACAAACTCAGTCGTTTCTTGAATGACTTGGCTTTGATTGCGGATACGGATTCAGGCAGTCAGGAGACATCAGAAGTGACCTTGATGACCTTGCACGCTGCTAAGGGACTTGAGTTTCCGGTTGTCTTTATCATCGGGATGGAGGAGAATGTCTTTCCGCTTAGCCGTGCGGCTGAAGATCCAGATGAGCTAGAAGAAGAACGCCGTTTGGCCTATGTAGGTATCACACGTGCAGAAAAGATTCTCTATCTGACCAATGCAAATTCTCGTCTGCTTTTTGGTCGTACCAGTTATAATCGTCCAACACGTTTCATCAATGAAATCAGTTCGGACCTGCTTGAGTATCAGGGCTTGGCTCGACCAACGAATACTAGCTTTAAGGCATCTTATAGCAGTGGCGGAGTGGCCTTTGGTCAAGGTATGAGCTTAGCCCAGGCCCTTCAAGAACGAAAACGCAATGCTGCGCCAAGCTCTATCCAGTCAAGTGGTCTTCCATTTGGACAGTTTGCAGCCGGAAATAAAAAAGATTCGACTGATACAAGTTGGTCCATTGGGGATATTGCTCTTCACAAGAAATGGGGAGAGGGAACGGTCCTAGAAGTTTCAGGTAGTGGAGATACTCAGGAATTGAAAATCAATTTCCCAGAAGTGGGGCTGAAAAAACTCTTAGCCAGTGTTGCCCCAATTGAGAAAAAACTCTAATTTTTCATCCTTCTCACGAATAATAAAGTGAGGAGGATTTTTATGTACAGTATTTCATTCCAAGAAGATTCACTCTTGCCTAGAGAAAGACTAGTTAAAGAAGGAGTAGAGGCTCTGAGTAATCAAGAATTACTAGCTATTCTGCTCAGAACCGGAACACGTCAGGCTAATGTATTTGAAATTGCTCAGAAAGTCTTGGATAGTCTTAACAGTCTAACTGATTTAAAGAAAATGACCCTGCAGGAATTGCAGAGTCTGTCTGGTATTGGACGGATTAAAGCCATTGAACTACAAGCAGTGATTGAACTGGGGCATCGTATTCATAAACATGAAACCCTTGAGATGGAAAGCATTCTCAGCAGTCAAAAGCTAGCCAAGAAAATGCAACAGGAACTTGGTGATAAAAAACAAGAGCACCTAGTGGCACTCTATCTCAATACTCAAAATCAAATCATTCATCAGCAGACCATTTTTATCGGCTCTGCGACACGTAGCATTGCTGAACCAAGGGAAATCCTTCACTATGCCCTCAAGCATCTGGCTACCTCTGTGATTCTCGTTCACAATCATCCATCTGGTGCTGTATCTCCTAGTCGAAACGACGACCATGTCACTAAGCTAGTCAAGGAAGCTTGCGAACTGATGGGAATTGTTTTCTTGGACCATTTGATTGTATCGCACTCGGATTACTTTAGTTACCGTGAAAAGACAGATTTGATTTAAGATTACACATGATCTTACTCAATCACTTTTAGAACATAGGAATCTACTTCTGTCATATTGATAACAGGAAGAGGTTTTATCGTGGGCACAAGTAAATTTTCTTGAACGATAAAGTTGACAATCGCATTGAAATCTTCGATTTTATAATATCTTTTTTTATGAATGAGAATATCTCTGTAAAAGTAAAGACTTGAATGAAATTTACTTTTTAGTTTGGCATCTGCCTTTTTACAAAATCGTTTTGCCTTTTTAGACATTTCTTTCAGCTGTTTTTCTTTTTCTTTTTGAGATAGTTTATCGAAATTCTCTTTATTCTTAGAAAAAGATTGGTAACTTTCCGCTGTTAAAAGTCTATAGAGATTAGAAAGATGAAAGCAAACTGTTATTTCTTTTTCATTATTTGATAAGAAAAGATTAGCTTCCTTTTCCTTATAAGATATGAAAACATTAGCTTCTATATCTCTCAAAATCTCATGAGTAGAAGGTATTTTAATTTCATTCATGTTTTAATAACCTATTTATAAGTCCTAGAGTTCGTTAACAACATAGTCAAATAGCGTTTTATCTTTGGGGCGATTTTCAAATAAAAATTCAGGATGCCATTGAACACCAAGATAAGGAAAGCCGTCCGTAGTTGTCACAGCCTCAATGATTCCATCTTTAGGATCATGTGCTACAACCTTAAGATTTGAAGCTAGATCTTTAATACTCTGGTGGTGGAAGGAGTTGATGTGAGAGATTTCTCCATAGATTTCTCGGAGAATGGTATCAGGTTCCGTTACGAGGCGTTGGGTCGTGTATTCGGCTGAACAGTCCTGCCAATGATCCTCGATATCTTGGTGTAGCGTGCCTCCCATGGCGACATTGAAAAGTTGAGTACCCCGACAAACAGAGAAAATTGGTTTCTTTTGCTTAATCGCTTCTTTGATAAGTGCTAGTTCAAAAATATCTCTTTGAAGGTGGTAGTCATCACTATCAATAGCCTTTGGTTCACCATAGTATTTTGGATCAACATTTTGCCCACCCGTTAGGATGAGCTTATCAATGATACTGATGTAATAGGCAGCCATTTCTTGATCACCAATCGGTAGGATGATTGGAATTCCGCCAGCGTCCTTGACTCCTTCAACGAAGCCCTTTGCTGCATAGCTCATCATGATGTCATCATCTGGATGAGCTTTTTCATTTCCTGTAATCCCAATAACTGGTTTTTTCATAAATGCTTTCGCTTTCTAATCCTCTTTACGCATAAAATAGAGGAGGGTTTGGAGTTCGCTTGTCAAATCGACATACTGAACGACCACATCTTTTGGGAGGTGAAGGTGAACAGGGGAAAAACTGAGAATACCTTTTATACCTGCATCAACCAAAAGATTGGCAACTTCTTGTGATTTAACACTTGGAACTGTTAGGATAGCAGTTTTGACATCTGCTTCTTTGATTTTTTCTTTAATCTGTGAGATACCATAGATTGGAATTCCATCAGGTGTTTGGCTTCCAACTTCTGGATGGTCATCTAGGTCAAAGGCCATGATAATTTTCATCTTGTTACGCTCGTGGAAACGGTAGTGGAGAAGGGCATGGCCCATATTTCCAATCCCAACCAACATAACATTTGTAATTGAGTTATCATTTAGGAGATCAGCAAAAAAATTCATCAATTTTTTGACATCGTAACCAAAACCTCGACGACCTAGTTCACCAAAATAGGAAAAATCCCGACGAACGGTCGCAGAATCGATACCGATAGCCTCTGCAATTTGCTTGGAGTTGGCACGTTCGATTTTTTCTGCATGAAATCTCTTGAAAATTCGATAGTAAAGAGAGAGTCTTTTTGCTGTTGCTTTTGGAATAGCAGACTGTTTATCTTTCACAAAATCACAACCTTTCTATTCTTCTATTTTATAGAAACATTGTGAAAAAATCAACAAAAACAAGAAAAAACTAAGAAATTTCTTAGTTTTTAACTGAAAAATGAGCTTGTGATAGAAAACGGTAGAGATCGCCAACCAATCCTTGATAAATCACCTTATCATTCAGCGTTAAGGAGCTGATTAGGAGAGTATCAGGTAGGGTCACACAGCCTGATAGAGATAACATGAGCTCTTCGTAATCCTTATATTCAAGTGTACGCTCTACGTGATAGTTATCTTGATAGGTAAGTTGATACATAGTCAATTATCTTTCTTCTTTAGTGAAGATACCGCGTTCTACTAAACTGTCCATGAGGAAGTAGAATTTTTCTTGGTGAATATGGTGATCTTCTGATTTAAAGATATTCACCAAACGAAGGCCAGATTTGTCAGTGATGTTGAGTTTAGCACCTGTAAGGTCTTTATTGATGATGATTTTTAGGTTGAAACCTTCACCACTGTTGGGTACTTTTTCAAGTAGACGAGTTAGTTCGTAGTTTCCAACCTTTGTTTCAAAGAAAGTATTGTCTTTCAGTGTGAACTTTTTGACAGTTGGGCTAAGTGTGTAGTCGTAGCGGCAGTTTTGTAGTTTAATGGTTTTTTCGAATGCCATTAGATTAATCTCCAATAATATTTTTTAAGGTTTGTGCGAGTTGTTTCAGTTCCTCCTCAGTGTTAAGAGGAGAGAGACTGATACGGACAGATTCTTTCAAACGATGAGAATCTGGTCCATAAAATGCTTCAAGCACATGACTGGTTTGCACAATACCAGCAGTACAAGCTGAACCGGTAGAAATTGAAATTCCTTCAAGATCTAACCGGAGTAAGAGCAAATCATTTTTTTGATCAGGAAAGCCAATGTTGACAACATAAGGTAGTTGGTGCTTGCTTTCATTGAGATAGTAGTCGAGACCTGCAATTTCTTCTAAAAAAGTAGATTTAAGTGCGCTTAGTTTTTGGTAATGCTCAACTTGGTCATTTAAATCTTCTTTGAGAGCAGCGACCATGCCTACAATGGCAGCGAGGTTTTCTGTTCCGGCCCGTTTCTTTTGTTCTTGGTCCCCACCGTGAAGGTAGGAATCAAAGTCCATAGATGAAGCGTAGAGGAAACCAACTCCTTTTGGTCCATGGAATTTGTGGGCAGAAGCGCTGAGGAAATCAATTCCCAATTCCTCGGGATGGATAGGAATTTTTCCGATAGCTTGAACAGCATCAACATGATAAGCAGCAGGATGGTCTTTTAAAATATGTCCAATCTCAGCGATAGGTAAGAGACTTCCAGTTTCATTATTAGCATACATGGTGGAAACGAGAATGGTATCGTCACGTAAAGCTTCTTGAATCTGTTGAGCAGTTATTTCTTGATTTACTGGTTGGATGATGGTCGCTTCAAAGCCAAAATGTTGTACCAGGTAATCAATGGTTTCAAGCACAGAATGGTGTTCAATAGCTGTCGTGATGATATGTCTTCCACGATTTTGATGACGGAGACAATAGCCAATAATGGCTGTATTGTTACTTTCTGTACCGCCAGATGTAAAAAAGATATGTTGAGGTTTGGTTCCTAGTAAGTGGGCTAAGTCTTGACGAGCTTCTCGCAAGAGTTTGCCAGCCTGCCGACCATGACTATGAATACTAGAAGGATTACCATGAGTTTCTTGCATGACCTTGGTCATTTCAGAAATAGCTACTGCTGACATAGGAGTTGTAGCAGCATTGTCCAAATAAATCAAAGAATCACCTTATTTCTTTTTGTTGTAAGCAAAGAGTGGGCTGACTGGTTTTCTTTCATGGATGCGGACGATAGCATCACCGATTAACTCGCTAGCAGTAATGTAGCACACATTTTTCGGAGTTCTTTCTTTGGTTGCTACAGAGTCTGTCACAAGGATTTCTTTGATGTTTGTAGTGTCAAGAAGGTCTGCTGCACCTTCAACAAATAAACCGTGACTGGATACTGCATAAATCTCAGTTGCGCCTTCACGTTCAACGATTTTGGCTGCTTCAGAGAAAGTACGACCAGTATTTAGGATATCGTCAATCAAGATAGCTTTCTTGCCTTCAACATCCCCAATGATATAGCCTTCGTTACGATCAGAATCGTCTTGGGCATAGTCAATGATAGCGATAGGAGCATCAAGGTATTCAGCCAAACTACGAGCACGTTTAACACCAGAGTTCTTTGGACTAACAACAACAACATCAGAGCCAAGAAGTCCTTTATCACAGTAGTGCTTAGCAAATAGAGGAACAGTATAGAGATTGTCTACAGGAATATCAAAGAAACCTTGGACCTGAACAGCATGGAGGTCAAGCGTTAGAACACGGCTTACACCAGCTTTGACAAGCATATTGGCAACTAGTTTTGCAGTGAGGGGTTCGCGAGAAGAAGCGATACGATCCTGACGCGCATAACCAAAGTAAGGAAGGACAACGTTGATACTATGAGCACTTGCACGTACACAAGCGTCAACCATGATTAACAACTCCATCAAGTGGTTGCTAACAGGGTAGCTGGTTGACTGGATGATGTAGACGTCGTAACCACGGACACTTTCTTCAATGTTGACCTGGATTTCGCCGTCAGAAAATTGTCGAGAGGATAACTTCCCGAGAGGTACACCAACTGTATCCGCAATCTTTTGAGCGATTTCATGGTTAGAGTTTAGGGTGAAAAGTTTCATGTTGTTTCTATCTGACATTATAGACCGTCCTCTGTAAACTTTGTGAATCTTTTTTGAGAAAGCTTTGTTTTCCAAAGCCAGATTCTTTTATTTTTATCTTTTCTATTTTACCAAAAAAAGGAGATTATTTCAGCTTTTTTTCATGCTTTTAATAAAACGAATTAATTTTGATGGAGCTTTCTGATAAGTAATCTGATTTTCATCTAAAAATCTCTGAAAATCTGCTTTCCCTTTTTCATGGTCGGTGACTTCAAGCTCGAGTTCATAGTCCGTCTGGTCAAAGTAGTGACTTTCATCTAAGGCCATTAAGCCAATCTCAGTTTTCATTTCATAACGTAGAGTGGAAAGACAGCCTAGAACAAACCAGTCATGGCTTTCGATGCCAATCTTAGAGAGCTTCTCTAGAACGAGACCCTGAGGTAGTTTTTGTTTTTCTAGGTATGATTTAGCTTCTGGAAGAGTTAGTTTCTGGTTGTATTCCATATTTCCTACAGTTTGAGGCACTTTTAGGGTCAATTCTGCCCAATCTGAAAAGGTGCGAATGCGCATGGCAACCTTCTTTTCACGCAATTGGAAATCTGGTGTGTCAATGTAGTAGTTCTTCTGACGGACGGGTTGGATATGGGAAAACTGTTTTTTTAGATGATCATATTCCTCTTTTTTCAGAAGTGTTTTCAATTCTATTTCTAAATGTTTCATTTTTTCAACCTTTTCTATATCTTTGAAAGCGATTTATGGTATAATGGACAATGTATTTATTGTATACGAATGTACTGAAAAAATCAAAGATTTTCGACAGAGCAATCAAACATTACAAGGGAGAAAGTATGACCATAGAATGGGAAGAATTTTTAGATCCTTACATTCAGGCTGTAGGTGAGTTGAAGATCAAACTTCGGGGAATTCGCAAACAGTATCGTAAGCAAAACAAGCATTCTCCGATTGAGTTTGTAACGGGTCGTGTCAAACCGATTGAAAGTATTAAAGAAAAAATGGCTCGTCGAGGAATTACTTATGCAAGTCTAGAACATGATCTGCAAGATATTGCTGGTTTACGTGTCATGGTTCAGTTTGTTGATGACGTTAAAGAAGTAGTTGAGATTCTACGTAAACGCCAAGATATGAGAGTCGTTCAAGAACGAGATTATATCACTCATCGTAAGGCTTCAGGTTATCGTTCTTATCACGTGGTTGTCGAGTATACGGTTGATACGATCAACGGAGCGAAGACGATTTTGGCGGAAATTCAAATACGGACGTTAGCCATGAATTTCTGGGCTACGATAGAACACTCGCTCAATTATAAATACCAAGGTGATTTTCCAGAAGAAATCAGGACAAGATTGGAAATTACAGCGAAAATAGCTCATCAGCTAGATGAAGAAATGGGTAAGATTCGTGACGATATTCAGGAAGCGCAGGCTCTCTTTGATCCATTGAGCAGAAAATTAAATGACGGTGTAGGAAATAGTGACGATACAGATGAAGAATACAGGTAAACGAGTTGACCTCATAGCAAATAGAAAACCGCAAAGTCAGAAGGTTTTGCATGAGCTGAGGGAAAAACTCAAGAAACAACATTTTATACTGAACGATACCAATCCCGACATCGTCATTTCTATTGGTGGCGACGGGATGCTTTTGTCTGCCTTTCACAAGTATGAGAATCAGTTAGACAAGGTTCGATTTGTAGGTGTTCATACAGGACATTTGGGATTTTACACAGACTATCGTGATTTTGAGTTAGATCAGTTGGTGACCAATCTCCTACTCGACACTGGTGCCAAAGTTTCCTATCCTGTTTTGAATGTCAAGGTAACGCTTGAAAATGGAGAAGTGAAAATCTTCCGAGCTTTAAATGAAGCGAGTATCCGTCGATCAGACCGCACCATGGTTGCGGATATCATCATTAACCACGTTCCGTTCGAGCGATTTCGTGGAGATGGAGTGACTGTTTCAACGCCGACGGGAAGTACTGCCTACAACAAGTCCTTGGGTGGAGCTGTCTTGCATCCTACCATTGAAGCCTTGCAGTTGACGGAGATAGCGAGTCTTAACAACCGAGTCTATCGCACTTTGGGTTCATCGATCATTATTCCCAAAAAAGATAAGATTGAACTTTTGCCGACACGCAATGATTATCACACGATATCAGTCGATAACAGCGTCTATTCATTCCGTAATATCGAACGGATTGAGTATCAAATCGACCATCACAAGATTCACTTCGTAGCGACTCCAAGCCACACTAGTTTCTGGAATCGTGTCAAAGATGCCTTCATTGGCGAGGTGGATGAATGAGGTTCGAATTTATCGCAGATGAGCATGTCAAAGTCAAAACTTTCCTCAAGAAACACGAGGTTTCTAAGGGACTTTTGGCAAAGATTAAGTTCCGAGGAGGGTCTATTCTGGTCAATGGCCAACCTCAAAATGCGACTTATCTCTTAGATATTGGAGACAGGGTAACTATTGACATTCCAGCGGAGGAAGGGTTTGAGAGTCTTGAAGCAATTGAGCGTCCACTGGATGTTCTCTATGAGGATGACCATTTTCTGGTTTTGAATAAACCTTATGGAGTAGCTTCCATCCCCAGTGTCAATCATTCCAATACCATTGCGAATTTTATCAAGGGCTACTATGTTAAGCAAGAATATGAAAACCAGCAAGTTCACATCGTGACTAGGCTTGATAGAGATACATCTGGTTTGATGCTCTTTGCCAAGCACGGCTACGCTCATGCACGTTTAGACAAGCAGTTGCAACGAAAGTCTATCGAAAAACGTTATTTTGCACTTGTTAAAGGAGCTGGTGTCTTGGAGCCAGAGGGGGAGATTATTGCCCCGATTGCGCGTGATGAAGATTCTATTATCACAAGACGGGTTGCCAAAGGTGGGAAATACGCTCATACGTCTTACAAAGTTGTCGCGTCTTATGGAAATATTCACCTAGTTGATATTCGCCTGCATACTGGACGAACTCATCAGATCCGAGTGCATTTTTCTCACATCGGTTTTCCTCTTTTAGGAGACGATTTGTATGGTGGTAGTCTAGATGACGGTATCCAACGTCAAGCTCTGCATTGCCATTATTTATCTTTTTATCATCCCTTTCTAGAGCAAGATTTGCAGCTAGAAAGCCCCTTACCGGATGATTTCAGCAATCTTATTACTCAGCTATCAACTAATACTCTTTAAAATCTATTTGGAGTATAATTTATTTTCTTAAAGGAGAAAACTCATGGAAGTTTTTGAAAGTCTCAAAGCCAACCTGGTTGGCAAAAATGCTCGTATCGTTCTCCCTGAAGGGGAAGAGCCACGTATTCTTCAAGCGACAAAACGCTTGGTAAAAGAAACAGAAGTAATTCCTGTTTTGCTTGGAAACCCTGAAAAAATTAAAATTTATCTCGAAATCGAAGGGATTATGGATGGATATGAAGTGATTGATCCCCAACATTATTCTCAATTTGAAGAAATGGTTGCTGCTTTAGTAGAGCGTCGTAAGGGCAAAATGACTGAAGAAGAAGCGCGCAAAGTTTTGGTTGAAGATGTCAACTACTTTGGTGTGATGCTAGTATACTTGGGATTGGTTGACGGTATGGTGTCAGGAGCTATTCACTCAACTGCCTCAACAGTTCGCCCAGCCCTACAAATCATTAAAACTCGTCCAAACGTAACTCGTACTTCAGGTGCTTTCCTCATGGTTCGTGGTACGGAACGTTACCTATTTGGAGACTGTGCAATTAACATCAATCCAGATGCAGAAGCCTTGGCTGAAATTGCGATCAATTCAGCAATCACTGCTAAGATGTTTGGTATTGAACCTAAAATTGCTATGCTAAGTTATTCTACTAAAGGTTCAGGTTTTGGTGAAAGTGTTGATAAGGTAGTGGAAGCTACTAAAATTGCTCACGACTTGCGTCCTGATCTTGAGATTGATGGTGAATTGCAATTTGATGCTGCCTTTGTTCCTGAAACTGCAGCTCTAAAAGCTCCAGGAAGTAATGTAGCTGGTCAAGCAAATGTCTTTATCTTCCCAGGTATCGAAGCCGGAAATATCGGTTACAAGATGGCTGAACGTCTCGGTGGTTTTGCGGCTGTCGGACCTGTTTTGCAAGGTTTGAACAAACCTGTTAACGACCTTTCTCGTGGATGTAATGCAGATGATGTGTACAAGTTGACCCTTATCACAGCAGCTCAAGCAGTTCATCAATAAGATTTAGTCCTCTTTCCCATGGGAAGAGGCTTTTTAGTACTGAGAAAAGGACAGTTAGAAGCTTCTATGTTATACTAGATATATGTTAGATTTGAAAGAATACGGTATCGTCATGTGGCCGGAGGAGAAGATTATTTCTTTTCGTGAAAAACTCCTCAACTGGTATGATGAAAACAAGCGAGATTTACCTTGGCGGAGAAGTAAAAATCCTTATCACATCTGGGTATCTGAAATCATGCTTCAGCAGACCAGGGTGGATACAGTTATCCCATACTACGAACGATTCTTGGACTGGTTTCCAACTGTTGAAAGTCTGGCGAATGCCCCTGAAGAGCGTTTGCTGAAGGCTTGGGAGGGATTGGGTTATTATTCTCGAGTGCGCAATATGCAGACTGCAGCCCAGCAGATTATGGCTGACTTTGGTGGTCAATTTCCAAACACCTATGAAGGAATATCTCGCCTGAAAGGGATTGGCCCTTATACTGCGGGAGCTATTTCCAGTATCGCTTTTAATTTGCCTGAGCCAGCGGTCGATGGCAATGTCATGCGGGTTTTGGCACGCTTGTTTGAGGTTAATCATGATATCGGAGTTCCCAGCAATCGAAAGATTTTCCAAGCTATAATGGAAATCTTGATTGACCCAAAACGACCGGGTGACTTTAACCAAGCTCTGATGGATTTAGGTTCTGACATAGAGGCTCCGGTTAACCCTCGACCAGAAGAAAGCCCTGTTAAGGACTTTAGCGCAGCCTATCAGAACGGAACTATGGATGTATATCCGATTAAAGAACCCAAGAAAAAACCTCTCCCAATTTATCTTAAGGCTTTAGTTGTACGTAATGACCGTGGTCAATATCTACTTGAAAAAAATGAAAGCGAGAAACTGTTAGCCGGTTTTTGGCACTTCCCACTGATTGAAATTGACGGTTTCTCTAGCGATGATAATCAACTAGATCTCTTTTCACAAGTCAAAGAGGAAAGCAGAGCATTTGGACCAAGCCCTCAAGAAAACTTTGAGCAGGATTATGATTTAGAAGTGAATTGGTCCCAGCAAGTATTTGACCAGGTCAAGCATGTATTTAGTCATCGGAAATGGCATATTCAAATCCAAGCTGGTCAAGTGACGGAAACAAAACAGTTTTCGGACAGAGAAATTCGTTGGGTTTCCCCTCAGGAGTTTTCTGATTATCCACTTGCGAAACCTCAACAAAAAATTTGGCAGGCTTATAAAAACAACTCTTGAAGATGAAGGCTTACAGTAGCCATTTGTGCCTTCTTTGCATTTTTTTGTTATAATAGATAGAGAAAAGGTGATAAAATGAAAAAAATATTAATTGTAGATGATGAGAAACCAATCTCAGATATTATTAAGTTCAATATGACCAAAGAAGGCTACGAAGTTGTAACAGCCTTCAACGGTCGTGAGGCAATCGAGCTATTTGAAGCTGAGCAACCCGACATTATTATCCTAGACTTGATGCTACCTGAAATTGATGGTTTAGAAGTAGCCAAAGCCATTCGTAAGACCAGTAGTGTTCCTATCATTATGCTCTCAGCTAAGGATAGCGAGTTTGACAAGGTTATCGGTTTGGAACTAGGTGCAGATGATTATGTCACAAAGCCCTTCTCAAATCGTGAGTTGCAGGCGCGTGTCAAGGCTTTACTTCGCCGTACCGACTTGGTTTCAGTTGATAGTCAAGAGTCTGATGAGAAGAAATCCCAGCCACTTCAGATTGGTGATTTGGAAATTGTTCCAGACGCTTACGTAGCCAAAAAATACGGTGAGGAATTAGATTTGACCCACCGTGAGTTTGAGCTCTTATATCACTTGGCTTCCCATATTGGACAAGTGATTACGCGTGAACACTTGCTTGAGACTGTTTGGGGTTATGATTATTTTGGTGATGTTCGTACAGTGGACGTGACCATTAGACGCTTGCGTGAGAAAATAGAAGACACTCCCAGCCGTCCAGAGTATATCCTCACCCGTCGTGGTGTTGGCTACTATATGAGAAATAATGATTGAAGATATTAGACAAACTATTCTGACCAGTGATTTTATCTTTATCTTGATTTTAATTGGCTTTATCTTGGTGGTAACCTTGCTCTTACTGGAAAACCGTCGAGATAATATCCGTCTCAAAGAGATAAATCAAAAGGTTAAGGACTTGATTGCAGGTGATTATTCTCAAGTTTTGGACTTACAGGGCAGTACAGAAATCACCAATATTACCAATAACCTCAATGATTTGTCAGAAGTTATCCGTTTGACCCAAGAAAATCTGGAACAAGAGAGTAAAAGACTGCATAGTATTCTTTCTTACATGACAGATGGAGTGCTTGCGACCAATCGCCGTGGTCAGATTACCATGATTAACGACATGGCCAAGAAACAATTAGGTGTGCAGAAAGAGGATGTCCTCAACAAAAGCATCTTAGAATTGCTTAAGATAGAGGATGAGTATGAACTGCGTGACCTGATTACACAGATTCCTGAATTGATGATTGATTCCCAAGATGTGAATGGTGAATACCTGAGTCTTCGTGTACGTTTTGCTTTAGTTCGCCGTGAGTCTGGTTTTATCTCAGGACTTGTAGCAGTCCTGCATGATACGACTGAGCAGGAGAAGGAAGAACGCGAACGGAGACTCTTCGTTTCAAACGTGAGTCATGAGTTGAGAACTCCTTTGACCAGTGTTAAATCTTATCTTGAAGCCTTGGACGAGGGAGCCTTATATGATCCTGTAGCCCCTGATTTTATCAAGGTTTCACTTGATGAAACCAACCGTATGATGCGGATGGTGACAGATCTCTTGCATCTCTCTCGTATTGATAATGCGACTACTCAGTTGGATGTGGAGTTGATTAACTTTACAGCCTTCATCACCTTTATTCTCAACCGTTTTGATAAGATGAGAAGTCAGGATGACGAGAAAAAATATGAACTTGTTAGAGATTACCCTATTAATTCAGTTTGGATCGAGATTGATACCGATAAGATGACTCAGGTGATTGATAATATTCTTAACAATGCCATTAAGTACTCACCAGATGGTGGCAAAATTACTGTTAGCATGAAGACCACTGATGACCAGATGATTTTATCCATCAAAGACCAAGGTTTAGGTATTCCAAAGCAAGATTTGCCTAAGATTTTTGACCGCTTCTACCGTGTGGATCGTGCAAGAAGCCGGGCTCAAGGTGGTACTGGTCTAGGTCTAGCTATCGCAAAAGAAATCATCAAACAACACAATGGCTTTATATGGGCCAAAAGTGAATACGGTAAGGGCTCAACCTTTACCATCGTGCTCCCTTATGATAAGGATGCCGTAAAAGAAGAAATATGGGAGGACGAAATAGAAGACTAAAATGGGTGAAAAAGGCTTTAAATACAGTATTTTAGCATCAGGCTCCAGTGGAAATTCCTTTTATCTGGAAACCCCAAAAAAGAAAATCCTAGTAGATGCAGGCTTATCTGGTAAGAAAATTACTAGCCTGCTAGCTGAAATCAATCGCAAACCTGAAGATCTGGATGCGATTCTGATTACGCATGAGCACTCAGATCATATCCATGGGGTCGGTGTCTTGGCTCGCAAATATGGCATGGATCTTTACGCGAATGAAAAGACTTGGCAGGCTATGGAAAATAGCAAGTACCTCGGTAAGGTGGATTCATCGCAGAAACACATTTTTGAAATGGGCAAAACTAAAACCTTTGGCGATATCGACATTGAGAGTTTTGGGGTCAGCCATGATGCGGCAGCACCACAGTTTTACCGCTTTATGAAAGACGACAAGAGCTTCGTCATGTTGACCGATACAGGTTATGTTAGTGACCGTATGGCTGGAATAGTCGAAAATGCAGACGGTTATCTCATCGAGTCCAACCACGATGTAGAGATTTTGCGAGCAGGATCTTACGCTTGGCGTCTCAAACAGCGAATTCTATCGGATCTAGGTCACCTTTCTAACGAGGATGGTGCTGAGGCCATGATTCGTGCAATGGGAAATCGGACTAAGAAAATCTATCTTGGTCATTTATCTAAGGAGAATAATATCAAAGAGCTGGCTCATATGACTATGGTCAACCAGCTAGCCCAAGCGGATCTGGGAGTCGGAGTAGACTTTAAAGTTTACGATACCTCACCAGATACTGCAACACCATTGACAGATATATAAAAAAGAAGGCGATTGCCTTCTTTTATTCTTTGTTTTATCAGGAATTTAGTGTGGTATAATGATTAAAAAAACTAAAGGAGTAGTAGTGTGAAGAGAAAATGGTTATTAAAGGATTACTATGACACGACGATTATCATACTTGCATTGATATCCGTTGTCCTTGTCTTGCTTGGATTTGCTGAGATGATTGATTTGGATAATCCACCCTACAGTATTATTGATTTACTAATTTGGTTTGTTTTTGTGGTGGATTATGGTTGGCGGTTCTTTTCAAGTAAAGAAAAATGGAGATTTATACGTGAAAATATATTTGACTTGTTAGCTATCCTTCCTTTGAATGCTATTTTTACAGTATTTCGATTAGGACGTATCTTCCGCTTAGCAAGGCTGACAAAACTACTGAAACTAACTCGTCTTTTAAGAGTCGTTGGATTGACTGGCAAGTTAGAAAAGAAGGTTGGAAAACTCTTACGAACAAATGGCTTACTTTATATTTTCTATCTCAATTCCTTTATTGTACTGGTAGGTAGTTCAATTTTATCTGTTGTTGAAGAAAAATCTTTCTCAGATAGTCTTTGGTGGGCGCTTGTAACGGTAACGACTGTTGGTTATGGAGATATTGTTCCTGCGTCGATTTTTGGGAAGTGGTTAGCTGTTTTACTAATGCTTGTTGGTATTGGCACAATAGGGATGTTAACAAGTGCTTTGACAAACTTTTTTGTAAAGGAGAATCCAGATGAACAGATAAAACTCGATAAACTACAAGATGAATTATCCAGTCAGAGACTACTACTTGAGAAACAATCTGAGAAGATAGAAGAACTGCATGGAATGATACAAGACTTGCTTGAAAAAACGTCCTATTGACCATATAAAAAACCACTCAACGAGTGGCTTTTTTACAATCCAGCAAAGTCCTTGATTTCTTGTGCTGACATAGAAGAGTCACAACGGACATTGATTTGACCATCTGCAATGTGAACAAATCCTGGTACGGTTGGGATTCCATAACGTGAACGGAAGTCTTGCAAAGCATTGAGTTGGCTTGGTTCTTCACTGTTGATGAAGTAGATGTGGGCTTTAGTTTCAGCTACGACACCTGCCAATGTACCAGCAAATTTACGGCAGTAAGGGCAAGTTTTGCGACCAATGAAGAAGGTTGCAGTTTCTTTATTATCGAGTGCTTCTTGTGCACGCGCAATCGTAGTGACTTCAAGGTCTTTAATATTATCTAAAAATTGTTCCATGAGATTACCTCGCTTTCATTGATAAGTCTAGTATGCCATAAAGTTTCTAAAAATGCTTAGATTTGATACGAAAAAAAGATGAGATTGGTTGGTCTCATCTTTTATAGATTTTTATTTTACAAACGCATTGATTTCTGCTTCGATGTTGGCAATCTTAGCTTGTGAATCTTCATTGCTTTCACCCACAACAGCAATGTAGAATTTGATTTTTGGTTCTGTACCTGAAGGGCGAACTGCAATCCATGAACCGTCAGCAAGTGTGTATTTCAAAACATCACTTGGAGGAGTTGTCAAGTTTGTAACAGTACCATCAGCAGCAGTAGCAGTTTGAGCCTTGAAGTCTTCTACGACAGTGATAGTTGTTGCATTCCATTCTTTCGGAGCATTGTTACGGAATTTAGCCATAATCGCTTTGATTTGTTCAGCACCATCAACACCAGAAAGGGTGACAGAGATGGTCTTTTCAGCGTAGTAGCCGTATTCTTTGTAGATTTCTTCGATACCGTCAGCAAGTGTCAAACCACGTGAACGGTAGTAGGCAGCAAGCTCAGCAACGACAAGAACGGCTTGGATTGCGTCTTTATCACGTACGAATGGTTTGATCAAGTAACCGAAGCTTTCTTCAAATCCCATCATGTAAGTGTGATTGTGTTTTTCTTCGAATTCTTGGATTTTCTCTGCGATAAATTTGAAACCAGTCAAAACGTTGAACATGGTTGCGCCGTAGCTTTCAGCAATCTTCGTTACCAAGTCAGTTGATACGATGGATTTGCAGAGGGCTGCATTTTCAGGAAGAGTTCCAGCGTTTTTGTGGGCTTCCAAGATGTATTTAGCCATGATAGCGCCGATTTGGTTACCTGAAAGGTTAAGGTAGCTACCATCTTTTTGAAGAACTTCAACACCAACACGGTCAGCATCAGGGTCAGTTGCAACAAGCACATCTGCACCAACTTGACGACCAAGTTCTTCAGCAAGGGCGAAGGCTGCTTGGCTTTCTGGGTTTGGAGATTTTACAGTTGAGAAGTCAGGATCAGCAGTTGCTTGTGCTTCAACAACTTGAACAGAGTCAAATCCTGCTTGGGCAAGGGCACGACGAGCCAACATTTCACCCGTACCATGAAGTGGTGTGTAGACAATCTTCATGTCTGTACCGAATTCTTCAATCAAGGTTGAGTTGATGTTCACATCTTTGACTTCCTTGAGGTATTCTACATCGACAGCTTCGCCAATAACTTCAATCAAGCCAGAAGCTTTTTCAGCTTCCACATCAGCAACTTCCACAGCGAATGGATTTTCGATTCCACGGATATAAGTAGTCAAAGCGTCCGCATCGTGTGGAGGCATTTGCCCACCGTCTTCACCGTAAACCTTGTAACCATTAAATGGAGCTGGGTTGTGGCTAGCAGTAATCATGATACCTGCAAAACAGTTGAGGTGACGAACTGCAAATGACAGTTCTGGAGTTGGACGAAGGCTTTCAAATACGTAAGATTTGATACCATGTTTTGCTAGAACTGCAGCAGATTCAAAGGCAAACTCAGGTGAGAAGTGACGGCTATCGTAGGCAATTGCCACACCACGTTCTTTTTCATTTCCACCTTTTGACTCAATCAAACGAGCCAAACCTTCAGTTGCTTGACGAACAACATAGATATTGATACGATTTGTACCAGCACCGATCAAACCACGCATACCAGCAGTACCAAATTCAAGATTGGTATAAAAGGCATCTTCCTTTGTTTTTTCGTCCATATCGATTAAGTCTTGGCGAAGGTAGTCTGGAAGGTCAGCAAAATCAACCCATTTTTGATAATTTTCTTGGTAAGTCATAGAGTGTCTCCTTTTGTTTATTTGCTTTAATCGGTCTCATTATATCACGATTTGACATTTTAGTAAAACGTTAGCATAACTTAAAATGTAGGAAATTTACTTTTGCTTTTTGCGGTTAAATGGTGAGTACTGTGCTTACTTATACTAAGTTAGCGATGAAAATTAATTATTAGATTCTTTATAATATGAAAGTTTATAATTCATTTTGTAGGTTTGTTGAAGAAAAAAATCAAAAATATTGTTATATTCTATTCTTTTTATAAAGAATTCTTTAATGTATCAAATGAATAGATAGAAAAATTTAAGTTAAAACTCTATAAATTTAAGATATTTTGAAAAATTCTGGTTTCTGTTTTGAATTTTATTGTGTGTATGGTAAAATATAGTAAATCATTAAAGGAGAATTCATTATGAAAAAAATTCTTAAACATTCTGCCTTGCTTTTATCAGCTTTGGCACTGGTTGCCTGTGGAGCTCAAAAAAAAGCAAGCGACAATGGTACAGCTTCAAACTCTAACTTTGAAGTTTCTGTAAAAGACGGTATGTATGTATTACCTAAAGATGAGGATTCATCATCAACGTACCTTGCTCTTCAAGTCGAAATCAAGAATAATCGTGATAAACAGTTTAGTTTTACTAGCCAAGATATTACGCTTTATAATGAAAAAGATGAAAAATTACAACCAATTCAAATTTACGAAAGCGACAGTAAAACTAAATTTATGTCATATGGAGACAGTCTTTCTAAAGGAAAGAGTGTCGCTGGTTATGTAGTGTATGAAGTCGATAAGAATGCTAAGTATGAACTTCACTTTGCACCTAGCTTTTACGATGACATCAAAGAAAATTCTAAAAAGAATAACGATGTAGCGATTAAGGTGGACCCAAGTCAGTATGAAGACAATATTGATGAAGCGAAAGATGTAATGAAAAAATATGTCGATGCTGTTTACCTTAATGGGGAAAGTTCTGGTGGTGGAACGAACCTAAGTGCTACTGATAATAAGTCACAAGTTGTTGCGCTTGCTGATGATAAAAAATCTTCTGATAATAGTGCTGAATTCACAAACGATGCGAAAGCTGATAAAGAAGAGTTTATCAAGAAATTTACAGAATCATTCGGAAAAGGCTTCTATAACTACAAACCGTCAGATTCAGAACTTAGAACATTCGCAGATGCTTACATCAAAGCAAATGCTAAGAGAGCAAAAGTTGATTACAAGGTGAAGACATACTTGCCAGACTACGCTGTTGTTTATGTTAGACCAGAAACAATTGACTTGGATAACTTGAATGTCTATGAATTGAGCCGTAAGTTCTACGAAGAAAACAAAGGTAAATATAGCAACTACTCAGAAGCTATGAAAGCTGGTGAAAAATACATTTTAGAAAATGCACCGAGTCAATTTGATTCAACTCCTCTAGACACTAGTGATAACATGAAGAAAGAGGGTTATGAAATTAAAATGACTAAGAAAGATGGTAAATGGACCATCGACACCTCTTCTAAAAACTATGAATTGAGTGATATGGCTCGCACATTCCGTGGAGGCATTGGATACTAAGATGAAAGGTTCGGGTTTATGACTCGAACTTTTTTCATTGCAATTGTGCAAAAGAGAAAAAGATAGTAAAATAGAGGTATGATTATTTTACAAGCCAATAAAATTGAACGTTCTTTTGCAGGAGAGCTTTTGTTTGATAATATAAACCTGCAGGTAGATGAACGAGACCGAATTGCTCTTGTTGGGAAAAATGGTGCTGGTAAGTCCACACTTTTGAAGATTTTGGTTGGGGAAGAGGAGCCAACTAGTGGAGAAATCAATAAGAAAAAAGATGTTTCTCTGTCTTACCTAGCCCAAGATAGCCGTTTTGAGTCTGAAAATATTATTTATGATGAAATGCTTCACGTCTTTGATGACTTGCGTCGGACTGAGAAGCAACTTCGTCAGATGGAACTGGAGATGGGTGAAAAGTCTGGTGAAGATCTGGATAAACTGATGGCGGATTATGATCGTTTATCAGAGAATTTCCGTCAGGCTGGTGGCTTCACCTACGAAGCTGATATCCGTGCTATCTTAAATGGATTCAAGTTTGACGAGTCTATGTGGCAGATGAAAATTGCTGAGCTTTCAGGTGGTCAAAATACTCGTCTTGCACTGGCTAAAATGCTCCTTGAAAAGCCAAATCTCTTGGTCTTGGACGAGCCTACCAACCACTTGGATATCGAAACCATAGCCTGGCTAGAGAATTATTTGGTGAACTATAGCGGTGCACTCATTATTGTCAGTCACGACCGTTACTTTTTGGACAAGGTTGCGACGGTTACACTCGATTTGAACAAGCATTCCTTGGATCGTTATGTGGGCAATTATTCTCGTTTTGTTGAGTTGAAGGAGCAAAAGCTAGCTACTGAGGCAAAAAACTATGAAAAGCAACAGAAGGAAATCGCGGCTCTAGAAGACTTTGTCAATCGCAATCTAGTCCGAGCCTCAACGACTAAACGTGCCCAATCTCGACGCAAGCAACTAGAAAAAATGGAGCGTTTGGACAAGCCTGAAGCTGGCAAGAAATCAGCCAACATGACCTTCCAATCTGAAAAAACGTCTGGGAATGTTGTCCTGACTGTTGAAAATGCGGCTATTGGCTATGATGGGGAAATACTCTCAGAGCCAATCAATCTGGACCTTCGTAAAATGAACGCTGTTGCGATTGTCGGACCAAACGGCATTGGGAAGTCAACCTTTATCAAGTCTATTGTGGATCAGATTCCCTTTATCAAAGGAGAGAAGCGTTTTGGTGCCAATGTTGAGGTTGGCTACTATGATCAGACTCAAAGTAAGCTAACACCAAGTAATACTGTAATCGATGAACTTTGGAATGATTTTAAACTGACGCCAGAAGTAGAAATCCGTAATCGCCTAGGCGCCTTCCTTTTCTCAGGAGATGATGTTAAAAAGTCAGTCGGAATGTTGTCAGGTGGCGAGAAAGCTCGTTTGCTTCTTGCCAAACTTTCAATGGAAAACAATAACTTCCTGATTTTGGACGAGCCGACCAACCACTTGGATATTGAGAGCAAGGAAGTGTTGGAAAATGCCTTGATAGACTTTGATGGAACCCTTCTGTTTGTCAGTCACGACCGTTACTTTATCAATCGTGTGGCCACTCACGTTTTGGAACTGTCTGAGAATGGTTCGACTCTTTACTTGGGAGATTATGACTACTATGTTGAGAAGAAAGCAGAAGTAGAAGCGATTCAGACAGAAGAAGCTTCAACTAGCAATCAAGCAAAAGAACCGAGCCCAGTCAATGACTACCAGGCTCAGAAAGAAAGTCAGAAAGAAGCACGTAAGCTCATGCGACAAATCGAGAGTTTAGAGGCTGAAATCGAAGAGTTAGAAACTCAAAGTCAAGCCATTTCTGAACAAATGCTGGAAACCAACGATGCTGAAAAGCTCATGGAATTGCAGGCTGAACTGGATAAAATCAGCCATCGTCAGGAAGAAGCTATGCTTGAGTGGGAAGAATTATCAGAGCAGGTGTAAGAAATGGAACATCTTGGAAAGGTATTTCGTGAATTTCGAACAAGTGGGAAGTACTCCTTAAAAGAGGCGGCAGGTGAATCATGTTCAACCTCTCAGTTATCTCGCTTCGAGCTTGGGGAGTCTGATCTAGCAGTTTCTCGGTTCTTTGAGATTTTGGACAATATTCATGTGACTATTGAGAATTTCATGGACAAGGCTAGGGATTTTCAAAATCATGAACATGTTGCCTTGATGGCACATATTATTCCGCTTTACTACTCAAATGATATTGCAGGTTTTCAAAAGCTTCAAAAGGAACAGCTTGAAAAAGCAAAGAGTTCGACCAATCCCCTCTATTTTGAGCTGAATTGGATTCTGCTACAAGGCCTGATTTGTCAAAGAGTTGCTCGTTACAGTATGGAACAGAGTGATCTGGATAAGGTGGCGGATTATCTTTTCCAAACAGAAGAATGGACCATGTATGAGTTGATTCTTTTCGGGAATCTCTATACTTTTTACAATGTGGACTATGTGACTCGGATTGGCAGAGAAGTCATGGAGCGAGAAGAATACTATAAAGAAATTGGTCGCCATCGAAAACTTGTTTTGATTTTAGCTCTTAACTGTTACCAGCATTGTTTGGAAAACCGTTCCTTTACGGATGCGGACTATTTTGAGGGCTATGTGGAGAAGTTGATTGGAAATGGTATCAAGCTTTATGAGCGCAATATCTTCCATTATCTCAAGGGTTTCGCCCTCTACCAGAGAGACTTGAAAGCAGAAGGTTGTAGTCAGATGCAGGAAGCCATGCATATTTTTGCTGTGCTTGGACTTCCAGAGCAAGTGGCTTACTATCAGGAACATTATGAAAAATTTGTAAATCCTTAAATTTCCCAAATAAGGGAAAAATAAAGAGACTCCTTTCAGTTTTGATACAATAGTTTCAAAATTTGAGAGGAGCTTTTTATATGAATCGACATGCAATCCAGTTGATTAGTCGTGGTGCGATTAATAAGATAGGAAATATGCTCTATGATTATGGAAACAGTGTTTGGTTGGCATCAATGGGAACGATAGGACAGACTGTTCTTGGGATTTATCAAATTTCCGAGTTAGTTACATCGATTCTGGTCAATCCCTTTGGCGGAGTGATTTCAGACCGCTTTTCGCGTCGCAAAATTTTGATGACGACAGACCTGGTTTGTGGTATTCTCTGTTTAGCTATTTCTTTCATCAGAAATGATAGCTTGATGATTGCTGCCTTGATTTTTGCCAATATTGTTCAAGCGGTTGCCTTTGCATTTTCTCGTACAGCTAATAAAGCCATTATAACTGAGGTTGTAGAGAAAGACGAGATTGTGACCTATAATGCACGCTTAGAGCTCGTTTTGCAGGTTGTAGGCGTTAGCTCCCCTGTACTTTCTTTCATCGTTTTACAATTTGCCAGTCTCCATATGACGCTCGTTTTAGATGCCATTAGTTTTTTCATCGCATTTACATTAGTAGCTTTTCTCCCCCAAAAAGAGAATCAGTTACAAGAGAAAAAGACTTTCAGCTGGAAAAATATTTTTTCTGATATGAAGGAAGGACTTGCCTATATCTGGTGTCAGCAAGAGATCTTTTTCCTTTTGTTAGTGGCTTCCAGTGTTAATTTCTTTTTTGCAGCTTTTGAATTTCTCCTCCCTTTTTCAAATCGGCTATACGGGGTAGAAGGAGCTTATGCTAGTATTTTGACTATGGGCGCTATTGGTTCGATTATTGGAGCTCTTCTAGCTAGTAAAATAAAGGCAAGTGTTTATAATCTTTTGATTCTATTGGCTTTAACTGGAGTTGGAGTTTTTATGATGGGATTACCACTGCCAACTTTTCTCTCCTTTTCTGGAAATTTGGTTTGTGAACTGTTTATGACGATTTTTAATATTCACTTTTTTACTCAGGTTCAAACCAAGGTTGAGGGGGAATACTTGGGAAGAGTACTAAGCACCATTTTTACCTTAGCCATCCTATTTATGCCGATTGCAAAAGGCTTTATGACGGTGCTACCAAGTGTCCATCTCTCTTCTTTTATGATAATTGGAAGCGGGGTTATTGTCCTGTCTTGTTTCTCCCTCGTTTATGTGCGAAGTCATTTTAAAAAAGAGTTATAATTTCTCTTTTTTAGAAAATATTACACTACAAACCATTTTTCAGTCCTTCTCTATTGTGAGGAGGGCTTGCTTTGTGGTAAAATGGGATTATGAATGAAAGAATGAATGAGTTAGTTGCCTTACTTAACCGCTATGCGACCGAGTACTATACGAGTGACAATCCCTCGGTTTCAGATAGCGAGTATGATCGCCTCTACCGAGAGTTGGTCGAATTGGAAGCTACCTATCCAGATCAAGTTTTAGCGGACAGTCCGACCCATCGTGTTGGTGGTAAGGTTTTAGATGGTTTTGAAAAATACAGTCATCAGTATCCTCTTTATAGTTTGCAGGATGCTTTTTCACGTGAAGAGTTAGAAGCTTTTGATGCGCGTGTTCGAAAGGAATTACCCCAACCGACCTATATTTGTGAATTGAAAATCGATGGTTTGTCTATCTCGCTTACGTATGAAAAGGGAATTTTGGTAGTCGGTGCGACACGTGGGGATGGTTCTGTTGGTGAAAATATCACAGAGAACCTCAAGCGTGTCAAGGACATTCCTTTGACCTTGCCAGAAGAACTTGATATCACTGTTCGTGGAGAGTGTTATATGCCACGCGCTTCATTTGACCAGGTCAACCAAGCTCGCCAAGAAAATGGAGAGCCTGAATTTGCTAATCCTCGTAACGCGGCAGCAGGCACCTTACGTCAGCTGGATACAGCAGTAGTGGCCAAGCGTAATCTTGCCACTTTCCTCTATCAAGAAGCCAGCCCTTCTACTCGTGATAGTCAAGAAAAAGTCTTGAAGCATCTTGAACAGCTTGGTTTTGTAGTTAATCCGAAGCGAATTCTGGCTAAAAGCATAGATGAGATATGGGATTTCATCCAAGAAGTAGGACAAGAACGAGAGAAACTGCCTTACGATATCGATGGGGTGGTCATCAAGGTCAATGACCTTGCAGGTCAAGAAGAACTCGGTTTTACCGTTAAAGCACCTAAGTGGGCAGTAGCCTATAAATTTCCCGCTGAAGAAAAAGAAGCCCAGCTCCTTTCAGTTGACTGGACAGTAGGTCGTACGGGTGTTGTGACTCCGACTGCCAATCTAACACCTGTTCAGCTTGCTGGGACAACTGTTAGCCGTGCAACACTGCACAATGTAGATTATATTGCTGAAAAAGATATCCGCAAAGATGATACGGTAATCGTTTATAAGGCTGGAGATATCATCCCTGCTGTTTTGCGTGTGGTAGAGTCCAAGCGTGTTTCTGAAGAAAAACTAGATATTCCGACTAACTGTCCGAGCTGTGACAGTCAGTTACTTCATTTTGAAGATGAAGTGGCTCTTCGTTGTATCAATCCTCGCTGTCCTGCCCAAATCATGGAAGGTTTGATTCACTTTGCTTCTCGAGACGCTATGAATATTACAGGACTTGGTCCATCTATCGTTGAAAAGCTTTTTGCTGCCAATTTAGTCAAAGATGTGGCAGATATTTACCGTTTGAAAGAAGATGATTTCCTCCTTTTAGAAGGTGTCAAGGAAAAGTCTGCTTCTAAACTGTATCAGGCCATTCAAGCATCCAAGGAAAACTCTGCTGAAAAGCTCTTGTTTGGTCTGGGAATTCGCCATGTCGGAAGCAAGGCTAGCCAACTCTTGCTCCAACATTTCCACTCTATTGAAAATCTAGCCCAAGCAGACCCAGAGGAAGTAGCAAGTATCGAGAGCTTGGGTGGGGTGATTGCCCAAAGTCTTCAGACCTATTTTGCTACCGAAGGATCTAAGATTCTTTTAGATGAGTTGAAAGAGGCAGGGGTCAATCTGGCCTACAAAGGTCAGACTGTAGTAGCAGATGCAGCCTTGTCAGGTTTGACAGTAGTTCTGACAGGAAAATTGGAACGTCTCACGCGCTCAGAAGCAAAAAGCAAACTCGAAAGTCTGGGAGCTAAGGTAACAGGCAGTGTATCTAAGAAAACGAATCTTGTCGTAGCAGGAGCGGATGCAGGAAGCAAGCTCCAAAAAGCGCAAGAACTTGGTATCGAAGTTCGAGATGAAGCTTGGTTGGAAAGTTTGTAAAGACTAGCAGCCAGCTAGGTCTTAGATAGTCAGAAACTACCTCTCCTGAAGTATTTTTACATAGATTGAGTCTATTGTCAGTCAGAGATTCAATCGCTGAATCTATCAGCACCACATAAAAAAATTAAATTGAAATTAGAAATTAGGAAAAGAAATGTATAGATACCCAGTAGTCATCCATTTTCATCGAAAAAATGGGGATTATACTGCTTGTTCATTTAGTAGAAAACAGGCGGACAATGTTGAAAAATTGTATTATGAGAATGACTTTTTTGGAGCAAAGTTCTCTTTCACAGTCACAAGTCAAGAAAAGTTAGAAAACCTAAAATTCTCAGCTGAGGTTGATGGGAAGGTAAAGGAATATACTGTACGTTATAACTACTATCCTCTTTTGACAGAAGTTTGGATTTTAGAGGGCGACGAGACGGTTTATTATTCTGAAAATCCAGCCATTGCAAGTCCTTGCTATAAAGATCGAAACCCGTTTGCTTTTGATAAAGCCTTTCACAGTGAAAGTTTTGATCACCATTGGGGATACCAAGGAGAGTTGGGTTATAGTATCTCCGACTACCAGACAAGCTTTAAACTCTGGGCTCCTACAGCTACAGCTGTACAGGTGGTTGTCTATGAAAATACCAGCAACGATGCTCCGATTTGGAAAACCTACAATCTAGAGCGTGGGAATAGCTATTCATATAGCCATAAGTACAATACCATTGGTGTTTGGAGTGTAGACCTGGATGAAAATCTTGCAGGTAAAGCCTATCAGTATCAGATTGAGTTTCCGCACCACCAGACCTTGATACGAGACCCATACACTATCGCTACAAGTCCTGATGGGAAACGTTCTGTCATCCTCTCTCAGCAAGATAGACAGGTGGAAGGATTTAAAGTCAAACATGGGACAGACGCCCTTTGGCGTTTGGAAAATCCATGTAAAGCCGTTATCTGTGAAATGCATATTCGTGATTTTACAAAATCACCGACATCTGGAGTTCCAGAAAATCTTCGAGGGACCTTCCTTGGAGCTGCCCAGACTGGAACGGTTAACCAGTATGGTCAAGCAACAGCCTTTGATTATATCAAAGAACTCGGCTGTAATTATGTTCAACTCCAACCAATCTTTGATCGCCATAAGGAATATGACGAGGACGGGAATGTAACCTATAACTGGGGTTATGACCCTCAAAACTACAATGCACCAGAACCAAGTTTCTCTAGCAATCTAGATGATCCTGGACAGGTTATTCGAGACCTCAAGACCATGATTCAGGCTTATCATGATGCGGGAATCGGCGTCATTATGGATGTCGTTTACAACCATACCTTCTCAACGGTTGATGCACCTTTCCAAACAACTGTTCCCGATTATTACTATCGTATGAATCCAGATGGAACCTTCCAAAACGGAACAGGTGTAGGAAATGAAACCTCAAGCGAACACGAAATGTACCGCAAGTATATGATTGACTCACTCCTTTATTGGGTGAAAGAATACAATATTGACGGTTTCCGTTTCGACTTGATGGGAATTCACGATGTTAAAACCATGCAGGCAATTCGTTGGGTACTTGATGAAGTTGATCCCCGTATTATCACCTATGGAGAAGGCTGGGATATGGGAACAGGTCTTGCACCTTATGATAAGGCCAAGAAGGATAATGCCTACCAGATGCCAAATATTGGATTCTTCAACGACGATCAGCGTGATGCCATCAAAGGAGGAGAAGTTTACGGCTCAATCAAGGCAGGATTTGTTAGCGGTGCAGCTACAGAACCGATTGTAGCCAAAGCTATTCTTGGTAGCCGAGAGTTGGGGTCATATCTTAGTCCAAACCAAGTTCTTAACTATGTGGAAGCCCATGATAATTACAACTTGCATGATTTGTTAGCAACCCTTCACCCAGATCACAGTTCAGATAAGATTATGCGTCAGGTCGAGACAGCAACAGCGATGAGCATTCTTATGCAAGGGATGTCCTTTATAGAGCTGGGGCAAGAATTTGGTCGCACCAAGCTCCTTGCTACAGGAGAAAATGGTGAGCTGACTCCAGCAGATAGAGAACGGGCCATGAATAGTTACAATGCTCCAGATAGTGTCAACCAGGTCAACTGGGATTTAATCAATGAGAGACAAGAGAGCATTGACTTTATTCGCCAGATTATTCGCCTAAAAACACAAAGGCGTGCTTTCTCTTATCCTACATACGAAGAAGTTTATCGTCATGTTTTCGTCCATACAGCTGCTGAAAATAGTGGATGGATTGTTTACGAAATTCACGGTGGAACAGAGCACTTATTGGTGGTATTCAATGCCAAGGGAACTTCTTTCTACTTTGAAAATGCAGGAAATCTTGAAATGCTTGTGTCCAATAGTCGTTCTAAAGAGTCTAATGTGATTGATGATATCAGCGTTGCAGTCTTGAAGGTTCTTTCGTAGTAAATGTTGTAAAAAGGTTTAGTTAAATCTAGACCTTTTTTGATTTTTATTGAAAAACCAATATCTAATAGGAATAAATTTCAAATAATTTGAAGAATCAAGTTTGTGAAAAAAATATCAATATTTTCCAAAAAGGGGTTGTAATTTTCTGAAAATTTGATAAAATAAGGTTTAATCATTTTCAGGAGGAAGAGAATTTGACAAATTATCAGAATTTAGTGAATGGAAAATGGAAATCATCAGAGAATGAAATTGCCATCTATTCTCCCATTAATCAAGAAAAGTTGGGGACAGTACCAGCTATGAGTCAGGCTGAAGTAGATGAGGCTATGAAAGCAGCGCGTGCATCTCTCCCAGCATGGCGTGATTTAGCACCAGTTGAGCGTGCAGCTTATTTGCATAAGACAGCAGACATTTTGGAACGAGATAAAGAAAAAATTGGTACAATTCTTGCTAAGGAGGTTGCAAAAGGGATTAAAGCAGCCATTGGAGAAGTAGTACGTACAGCAGAATTGATTCGTTTTGCTGCCGAGGAAGGTCTCCGTATCACTGGACAAGCAATGGAGGGTGGCGGTTTTGAAGCTGCAAGTAAAAATAAACTAGCCGTTGTTCGTCGTGAGCCAGTTGGTGTCGTCTTAGCTATTGCACCATTTAATTATCCAGTCAACCTTTCTGGATCTAAGATTGCTCCGGCTTTGATTGCAGGAAATGTCGTTATGTTCAAACCACCAACACAAGGATCTATTTCTGGCCTCTTGCTAGCTAAAGCATTTGACGAAGCAGGAATCCCAGCAGGTGTCTTTAACACCATCACTGGACGTGGTTCTGAAATCGGAGACTACATCATCGAACACAAGGAAGTGAATTTCATTAACTTTACGGGTTCAACACCGATTGGTGAGCGTATCGGTCGTTTAGCTGGTATGCGCCCAATTATGCTGGAGCTTGGTGGGAAAGACGCTGCAATTGTCTTAGAAGATGCCGATTTAGAAAATGCAGCTAAGCAGATCGTAGGTGGTGCTTTTAGCTACTCTGGTCAGCGTTGTACTGCTATCAAACGTGTTTTGGTTGTGGAAAGCGTAGCAGACAGATTGGCTGAATTACTCCAAGCTGAAGTTGCTAAGCTAACAGTGGGGGATCCATTTGACAATGCAGATATCACACCTGTTATTGATAATGCTTCAGCTGATTTCATCTGGGGATTGATTGAAGATGCTCAGGAAAAAGGAGCTAAGGCGCTCAGCCCAATCAAACGTGAGAATAATCTCATTTGGCCAGGACTTTTTGATTATGTCACAAGAGATATGAAATTAGCCTGGGAAGAACCATTTGGACCTGTTCTCCCAATTATTCGAGTTGCAGATGCCAATGAAGCACTTGAAATTGCTAATGAATCAGAATTCGGTCTTCAATCTTCAGTCTTTACAAATGACTTTAAGAAGGCATTTGAAATTGCTGAGAAACTTGAAGTTGGTACCGTTCATATTAATAATAAAACACAACGTGGACCAGATAATTTCCCATTCCTTGGTGTAAAAGGTTCTGGTGCAGGAGTGCAAGGAATTAAATATAGTATCGAAGCGATGACAAATGTCAAATCCATTGTTTTTGATGTGAGATAATTTATAAAATCAGGAAAATAACTTCCTGATTTTATTTTTTTCAAAATAATACAGTAAAAAATTGATAAAAAACGAATATTCTGGTATTATAATAAAAAAATATATGGAAATTGTTTCGTGTTCTATTTTCTGGATATCTTTTTTAAAATGCTAGGTAATTTTTTGAAGGCTTTCATAAAAAAATATGATTTCCTTCGTAAATTACTTGAAAGTTATCTTAAAAGAGTGTATAATAGAATTATAGAAAACGCTTACAAAAGAAAGGGGATTGAATGAATAATCAAGAAGCATTAAGAACCTTTACTACAGGTGAGAACTTTCACCTCCAGCATTATTTAGGAGCGCATAGAGAGGAGAAAAACGGAGAAATAGGCTATACCTTTAGGGTTTGGGCCCCAAATGCACAAGCAGTTCATCTAGTTGGTGATTTTACCGATTGGGTTGAGAATCAGATTCCCATGGTTCGTAATGAAGCAGGTGTTTGGGAAGTCTTTACGAGTCAAGCTCAGGAAGGTCAGATTTATAAATATCATATCACGCGTGCAAATGGTCACCAGATTATGAAGATTGATCCTTTGGCAGTTTATTTTGAAGCTAGACCGGGTACAGGAGCTGTTTTGACCAATATCCGTGAAAAGAAATGGAAAGATGGACTTTGGCTAGCACGTCGCAAACGTCTGGGATTTTTCGAGAGACCAGTTAATATATATGAAGCCCATGCAGGATCTTGGAAGAGGAATCCAGATGGTAGCCCCTATACGTTTTCACAACTAAAAGACGAGTTGATTCCATACTTGGTTGAGATGAACTATACACATATTGAGTTCATGCCTTTAATGGCTCACCCACTTGGATTGAGCTGGGGCTATCAGCTTATGGGTTACTTTGCTTTTGAACATTCCTATGGTACACCTGAGGAATTCCAAGATTTCGTTGAAGAGTGTCATATAAATAATATCGGTGTTATCGTCGACTGGGTTCCAGGTCATTTCACTATTAATGATGATGCATTGGCATATTATGACGGTACACCAACTTTTGAATACCAAGATCACAACAAGGCTCATAACTACGGTTGGGGTGCACTGAATTTTGACCTCGGGAAAAATGAGGTCCAGTCTTTCCTGATTTCAAGTATTAAATTCTGGATTGATTTTTACCACTTAGATGGTATTCGGGTCGATGCAGTGAGCAATATGCTGTATCTAGATTATGATAATGCTCCTTGGACTCCAAACAAAGATGGTGGAAACCTTAACTACGAGGGTTATTATTTCCTTCAACGGTTAAACACAGTGATTAAGTTAGCTCATCCAGACATCATGATGATTGCAGAAGAAAGTTCATCAGCGACAAAGATTACTGGTATGAAAGAAATGGGTGGCCTTGGCTTTGACTATAAATGGAATATGGGCTGGATGAACGACATTCTCCGTTTCTACGAGGAAGATCCGATTTATCGCAAGTATGACTTTAATCTGGTGACTTTCAGCTTTATGTATGTTTTCAATGAAAACTATCTCTTACCTTTCTCACATGATGAGGTAGTTCATGGTAAGAAGAGTATGATGCATAAGATGTGGGGAGATCGCTACAATCAGTTTGCGGGTCTGCGCAACCTCTACACCTATCAAATTTGTCATCCAGGTAAGAAACTCTTGTTCATGGGTAGTGAGTACGGGCAATTCCTAGAGTGGAAGTCTGAGGAGCAGTTGGAGTGGTCTAATCTAGAAGATCCGATGAATGCCAAGATGAAGCATTTCACTTCACAACTCAATCAATTCTATAAAGACCATCGCTGTCTTTGGGAAATTGATACCAGTTATGATGGTATCGAGATTATCGATGCTGATAATAGAGATCAGAGTGTCCTTTCCTTTATTCGTAAGGGCAAGAAGGACGAAATGTTAGTCTGTGTCTTTAACATGGCACCAGTTGAACGTAAGGACTTTACGATTGGTTTACCTGTTGCAGGTATTTACGAAGAAGTTTGGAATACAGAATTAGAAGAATGGGGAGGTGTGTGGAAAGAGCACAATCAAACAGTTCAGACTCAAGAAGGCTTATGGAAAGATTATGAGCAGACTTTGACCTTTACCTTGCCTGCCATGGGAGCAAGTATCTGGAAGATCAAGCGTCGTTTGAAACCAGCTAAGAAAAAAGAATAATGAGCTGTTGATTTTAATTTTTTAGATTTTAAAAACGGATGTACTTGTATTGGACTTGAAACACAAGAGAAATGGATTTCCTATTATTTTTATAAAAAGTTTGACTTCCGACCTTCTTTCGATTTTAACGTTCATATGACTTTATAAAGGAGTAGAAAATGAAGAATGAAATGCTAGCTTTGATCCTTGCGGGTGGGCAAGGAACACGTCTCGGAAAACTCACTCAAAGCATTGCCAAACCGGCAGTGCAATTCGGTGGGCGCTACCGTATCATTGACTTTGCTCTTTCCAACTGTGCAAACTCTGGAATCCATAATGTTGGTGTGATTACGCAGTACCAACCTCTTGCTTTGAACAACCATATTGGAAATGGTTCTAGCTGGGGATTGGATGGTATCAATTCAGGTGTCTCTATTTTACAACCTTATTCAGCCAGCGAAGGAAACCGTTGGTTTGAAGGGACTAGTCACGCTATCTACCAAAACATTGACTACATCGACAGTGTTAATCCTGAGTATGTTTTGATTCTTTCTGGTGACCACATCTACAAGATGGACTATGATGATATGCTTCAGTCCCATAAGGATAACAATGCCAGTTTGACAGTAGCTGTCCTAGACGTACCTCTCAAAGAAGCTAGCCGTTTCGGTATCATGAATACAGATGCCAATAACCGTATCGTTGAATTCGAAGAAAAACCTGCGCAACCTAAGTCTACAAAGGCTTCTATGGGAATCTATATTTTCGACTGGAAACGACTTCGCAATATGCTTGTTGCTGCTGAAAAGAGCAATGTGGATATGTCAGACTTTGGTAAGAACGTTATCCCTAACTATCTCGAGTCTGGTGAAAGTGTCTATGCTTATGAATTTAATGGCTACTGGAAAGACGTTGGTACGATTGAGTCGCTTTGGGAAGCCAATATGGAGTACATTTCGCCAGAAAATGCCTTGGATAGCCGCAATCGTCAATGGAAAATTTACTCTAGAAACTTGATTTCACCACCAAACTACTTTGGTGCGCATGCTCACGTTGAAGATTCATTGGTCGTGGATGGCTGTTTTGTAGATGGAACTGTTAAACGTTCGATTCTTTCAACAGAAGCACAAGTACGTGAAGGTGCTGAGGTCGTTGATTCTGTCATCATGAGCGGAGCTATTATTGGCCATGGCGCAAAGATTACTCGTGCTATCATTGGTGAGGGTGCCATTATTGCTGACGGCGTAGAAATTGACGGAACTGACGAAGTACAAGTAGTAGGATACAATGAAGTAGTGGGGGTAGCAACAGATGAAGATTGATAAATATTCAGCCATTTTAGGAAACACAGTTGGTTTTCATGATATGTCAACATTAACAGAACACCGTCCGGTAGCTAGCTTGCCTTTCGGTGGGAAATACCGTTTGATTGACTTCCCCCTTTCCAGCCTTGCAAATGCAGGTGTTCGCAGTATCTTTGGTATCTTCCAACAAGATAATATCAGCTCAGTTTTCGACCATATCCGTTCAGGTCGTGAATGGGGCTTGTCAACACTTCTAAGTCACTACTATTTAGGAATTTACAATACTCGTGTTGAAAGCAGTACAGTTGGAAAAGAATATTACCAACAGCTTCTTACCTACTTGAGACGTTCAGGTTCAAACCAAACCGTTTCGATTAACTGCGATGTGTTAGTGAATATTGACTTGAATCAAGTCTTCCACCTACACAATACAACAAAAGGTCCGATTACAGTTGTATATAAGAAACTTCCAAAGAAAGACATTTCAGATGTGAATGCTATCTTGGAAATTGATGAAACAGACCATGTTCGTTCGCATAAACTCTTTGATAACAAATCTACAGATGAACTCTTCAACATGTCTACAGATATCTTTGTTGTGGACACTCCTTGGTTGATTGAACGACTTGAAGAAGAGGCTCAGAAAGAATATCCTGAAAAGTTGCGCTATGTTCTCCGCGATTTAGCTGTAAAAGAAGGAGCTTTTGCTTACGAATACACAGGCTACTTAGCAAACATTCATTCTGTACAGTCCTATTATCAAGCAAATATTGATATGCTTGAATCTAAAAAGTTCTACTCACTCTTCTCACCAAATCAAAAGATTTATACAAAAGTTAAGAATGAAGAACCAACCTACTATGCGAATACTTCAAAAGTAAGTACTTCTCAGTTTGCTTCTGGTAGTATCATTGAGGGTGAGGTAGTTCAGTCGGTCCTATCTCGTAATATTTATGTTCACAAAGATAGTGTGGTGAAGGACAGCATTTTATTCCCTCGTGTTGTGATTGGGCAAGGTGCCCAGGTTGAATATGCAATTCTAGACAAAGGAGTTGAGGTTGCGGACGGTGTTGTCATTCGAGGCACAGCAGAACATCCAGTTGTAGTGAAGAAGGGTGAAACAGTAACAGAGGACATTTATTCATGAAAATTTTATTTGTAGCAGCAGAAGGAGCACCCTTTTCAAAAACAGGTGGTTTGGGCGATGTCATTGGCGCACTTCCCAAATCACTTGTAAAAGCGGGGCACGAAGTTGCAGTTTTCTTGCCTTATTATGATATGGTAGAAGCCAAGTTCGGTGACCAGATAGAAGATGTTCTTCACTTTGAAGTGAGTGTGGGATGGCGTAGACAGTATTGTGGTATTAAGAAAACGGTCTTGAATGGAGTTACCTTTTACTTCATTGACAATCAGTATTATTTCTTCCGTGGTCATGTATACGGAGATTTTGATGATGGCGAACGCTTTGCCTTTTTCCAACTGGCTGCTCTTGAAGCTATGGAACGCATTGGCTTTATCCCTGACCTTCTCCATGTTCATGATTACCACACAGCCATGATTCCCTTCTTGTTAAAAGAAAAGTATCATTGGATTCAGGCATATCAAGGAATCAGAACAGTTTTAACCATTCATAATTTGGAATTTCAAGGTCAATTTTCTGAAGGGATGTTATGGGATTTGTTCGGTGTTGGCTTTGAACGCTATGCTGATGGCACCCTTCGCTGGAATGATTGCCTTAACTGGATGAAAGCAGGTATTCTCTACGCGGATCGTGTCTCAACCGTTTCCCCTAGCTATGCGCATGAGATTATGACCAGTCAGTTTGGTTGCGGTTTGGACCAGATTCTTCGGATGGAGTCAGGTAAGGTTTCAGGTATAGTTAATGGTATTGACGCAGATCTCTATAATCCAGAGACAGATGCTCTTTTAGACTATCATTTTGATAAAGAAGATTTGTCTGGAAAAGCACAAAATAAAGCAAAATTGCAAGAGAGAGTTGGTCTACCTGTGCGAGCAGATGTTCCTCTAGTTGGGATTGTCTCTCGTTTGACACGCCAAAAAGGTTTTGATGTCGTTGTAGAAAGCTTGCATCGTTTCTTACAAGAGGACGTTCAAATCGTTCTTTTAGGAACAGGTGACCCGGCTTTTGAACATTCCTTCTCTTGGTTTGCACAAGTCTATCCAGACAAGCTATCAGCAAATATCACTTTTGACGTCAGACTTGCTCAAGAAATCTACGCAGCTTGTGATCTCTTCCTCATGCCAAGTCGTTTTGAACCATGTGGCTTGTCTCAAATGATGGCGATGCGTTATGGAACACTACCATTGGTTCATGAGGTTGGTGGATTGCGTGATACGGTTCAATCCTTCAATCCAATCGAAGGAACTGGTACTGGATTTAGCTTTGACAATTTAACACCTTACTGGCTTAACTGGGGTTTCCAAACAGCCTTGGATGTTTATAAGTACCAGCCGGATGTTTGGAGAAATCTACAAAAACAAGCTATGGAATGCGATTTCTCATGGGATACAGCCTGCAAATCTTACCTGGACTTGTACCATAGTTTAGTCAACTAATAGATAAAATCGTATGATTCTTTCATACGATTTTTGGGCTGTTTAGAAAGGAAAGTTTATGTCTCGAGTAAAAGGCTTGTGTGTCATGGACGTTGACGGCACCCTGATAGCAGAAGAAGTGATTGATCTTTTAGGAAAAGAAGCAGGTTGCGAAGAAGAAATATCGCTGATTACAAGCCAGGCAATGCGAGGTGAACTGGACTTTGAAACAAGCTTACGAGCGAGGGTAGCTTTGTTAAAAGGTATTCCGGTCTCGGTTTTTGATACTGTCTTCAAATCCATTCATCTGTCCAAGAATGCTCAGGAATTTATCTCCGTACTTCAAAAGAAGGGCATTCTAGTTGGTCTAGTGTCTGGTGGCTTTACTCCAATAGTTGAGATATTAGCAGAATCCCTTGGTATCTCCTATTTCTCTGCCAACCAGTTGGAAGTCAAAGACGACTTTTTAACAGGTAAATTAGTTGGTGAAATTGTGACAGGTCAAGTAAAACAAGATACTCTTGAGAAATGGAAAAAAGAACTGAAACTTCCCAAAGAAAGAACGATTGCCATCGGTGATGGTGCCAATGACCTCTTGATGTTAAAGTCAGCAGGACGTGGTATTGCATTTTGTGCCAAAGAGGTCGTAAAAACAGAGATAGCTTGTCATGTAGATACGAGGGATTTTTTGGAAGTTCTACCTTTGATTGATTTCTTAGAATGAGAGGGAACTATGAAAATTGTAATCGCACCCGATTCTTTTAAAGAAAGTTTGACGGCAGAAGAGGTCGCTCAAGCTATGAAAAGAGGATTCCAAAAATCGATAGCAAATGTAGAATGTCTGCTTTGCCCTGTAGGTGATGGCGGGGAAGGAACTGTAGACGCTATCCGACATTCTCTTGAACTAGAAGAAAAATGGTTCCAAGTGACAGGACCTTTTGGCCTAAAAGAAGCCATGCGCTACTTTCAAAAAGCCCAAATAGCGCTCTTTGAAGTTGCTGACTTGGTTGGTTTAGGAAAGATTCCGCAGGAGAAACGAAACCCTCTCCACATCCAAACCAGAGGTATCGGAGAGTTGATTCGCCATCTCGTTGATCAAGGGATGAAAGAAATCTATATCGGAGTTGGTGGTACGGCTAGTAATGACGGTGGTATAGGCATTGCTGCTGGTTTAGGTTATTGTTTTTATGATAAGAATGGAAAAGAATTGCCAGCTTGCGGTCAGACTTTGCTTGAGTTTGAATCAGTTTCCAATAGCAAGTTGTATAGGATTCCTAAAGATGTGAAAATCCGAATTTTAGCAGATGTCGTGAGCCCTCTATGTGGTCTTCAAGGAGCGACCTATACATTTGGAAAACAAAAGGGCTTGGATCCTGCTTTGTTTGAGACAGTAGATTTGGCTATACAGCGGTTCTATGAAAAATTTTCACCATCAACCCTCTCTCTTAAAGGAGCAGGAGCCGGCGGTGGGATTGCGGCTGGGCTCTGTGCCTTTGCTGAGGCCACTATCGTATCTGGGATTGACACTTGCTTAGATTTGATTGACTTTGACAAGAAGGTTGCAGGGGCCGACTTGGTTATCGTTGGAGAAGGTAGACTGGACAGTCAAAGCTTTGTTGGAAAAGCTCCTATCGGTGTAGCAAAAAGAACTCCTGAAGGAGTTCTAGTTATCGCTATTTGTGGTAGTCTTTCTGAGGATTTACCTTTCCTACCATTCGAAAATATACAAGCAGCCTTTTCCATTTTAGAGAAAAGTGAATCTTTGGAAGACAGTTTGAAAAATGCAAGTCTCTATTTGGAGCACACAGCTACTAATATTGGTCGTTTATTAAATATGAGAAATCATTAACCAAACCATTTCTTCCAAATAGATTTTTTAGGTGGCTCTGCCTTTTTGTCCTCCCAAAGACTTGAAAATGCAAGTCTGAGGTCCTTTTCTTCTACTTGAACAGGTTCATTTGTATGAATGACAAGACCAAAAGGAGAGGTGATAAGATCGTCTGAAACAATAGTCGCCTGACAGTTACTTTCTTTTGCTTGTTTTAAGTAAAAGACCTGTTTGTCAAACTCGATACTTGGTGAGATTTTCACAAAAAGTATCTCTACCTTTTCTTGAAAACTTTCTAAAATAGAGAAAAATCCATGTTCTAATTCAGAACTATTGGCAGTACTGATATCCGCGTAGCCAAGAACTCTTTCCTCGAAAGTGCCGAGATAGCGGCGTTGTTCGTCTGGGTTTAATTTCGGCCCACCATGAGCTTTTTCTAATAGTTGTTTTGATAAATCTGTCATAAAAACAGTATATCACAAAAATCGCAAGAAAACAGACAAAAGAAAGCGATTACTTTATAAAGTTAAGGAAAATTTGCACAAAGATAACGTTTTTTCTTGAAAAACGCTTATTTTTAAGGTATCATAGAGGTGTAAAAAATTTAACTCAAAGGAGAGTAAAAAATGTCAATTATTACTGATGTTTACGCTCGCGAAGTCCTAGACTCACGCGGTAACCCAACACTTGAAGTAGAAGTTTATACTGAATCAGGTGCTTTCGGACGTGGTATGGTTCCATCAGGAGCTTCTACTGGTGAACACGAAGCAGTTGAACTTCGCGATGGTGACAAATCTCGTTACGGTGGTCTTGGTACACAAAAAGCTGTTGACAACGTAAACAACATCATTGCTGAAGCAATCATCGGCTACGATGTACGTGACCAACAAGCTATCGACCGTGCTATGATCGCACTTGACGGTACTCCTAACAAAGGTAAATTGGGTGCAAACGCAATTCTTGGTGTGTCTATCGCTGTAGCTCGTGCTGCTGCTGACTACCTTGAAATCCCACTTTACAGCTACCTTGGTGGATTCAACACTAAAGTTCTTCCAACTCCAATGATGAACATCATCAACGGTGGTTCTCACTCTGACGCTCCAATCGCTTTCCAAGAATTCATGATCGTACCTGCTGGTGCACCATCATTCAAAGAAGCTCTTCGTTGGGGTGCTGAAATCTTCCACGCTCTTAAGAAAATCCTTAAATCACGTGGTTTGGAAACTGCCGTAGGTGACGAAGGTGGATTCGCTCCTCGTTTCGAAGGAACTGAAGACGGAGTTGAAACTATCCTTGCTGCTATCGAAGCTGCTGGATATGTTCCTGGTAAAGACGTATTTATCGGATTTGACTGTGCTTCATCAGAATTCTACGATAAAGAACGTAAAGTTTACGACTACACTAAATTTGAAGGTGAAGGAGCTGCTGTACGTACTGCTGCAGAACAAATCGACTACCTTGAAGAATTGGTAAACAAATACCCAATCATCACTATCGAAGACGGTATGGACGAAAACGACTGGGACGGTTGGAAAGCTCTTACTGAACGTCTTGGCGGCAAAGTTCAATTGGTTGGTGACGACTTCTTCGTAACAAACACTTCTTACCTTGAAAAAGGTATTGCAGAAGGCGCTGCTAACTCAATCCTTATCAAAGTTAACCAAATCGGTACTCTTACTGAAACATTCGACGCTATCGAAATGGCGAAAGAAGCTGGTTACACTGCAGTTGTATCACACCGTTCAGGTGAAACTGAAGATTCAACAATCGCTGACATCGCAGTTGCAACAAACGCAGGACAAATCAAGACTGGTTCACTTTCACGTACAGACCGTATCGCTAAATACAACCAATTGCTTCGTATCGAAGACCAACTTGGTGAAGTAGCTGAATACCGTGGATTGAAATCATTCTACAACCTTAAAAAATAATCTAGTTCAGTGAACAAGGTTTGAAGCCCCTCGGATTTTTTCCGAAGGGCTTTTTTCTGTTCAAGGGGATAAAAAAGGGGCAGAGTTTATGGTATAATAGACAAAAACACTTGTATTAGGAAGAAATTATGTCTAAAGAGATTGATATTGAGTATTACCACCAACTAGCACTGCAAAAGCAGAAGGAGCACCGCAAAGTGTTAGCTAATCTAAAGAAAAAGCCACCAAAGAATCTAGATAAGATTGCACAGCAGATTCACCAAGAAGTTTTTGCTGAGATAGATTGTACTGCCTGTGCTAACTGTTGCAAGACTTTGGGGCCCGACTTTAAAGAAGCAGATATCACCCGTATTGCTAAGTACTTTAAGATGAAATTACCAGCCTTTGAAGCAGAGTTTTTACAGGTAGATGAAGACGGGGATAAGGTTTTCAAATCCATGCCTTGCCCCTTTCTAGGAGGAGATAATCTCTGCTCAATCTACGACGTTCGTCCCAAGGCCTGTCGTGAATTCCCCCATACAGATCGTAAAAAAATCCATCAAATTAATCATTTGACAATTAAGAATACCTTGACCTGTCCCGCAGCCTATCTCTTTGTTGAGAAATTAAAAGATAAGTTATAGAATTTACCCCTTTAAATCTTTTACAAAGATTCTAGGGTGGAAGTATCTTGTATTTGTTAGAATATAGATAGAATTGAACACGGCCTAAAGCTGTGTGAAAAGATGAAATTTTCTCGGAGCAGGAGCCCCTCCGTCAATTTTCCAATTTTCACTTTGTTTTTAACGGCCTTAGTATCTTTTATGAGGTGAAAAAGAATATGATGCATCAATTCAATCAAACTATGGATTATTTGGAGCAGCAACTGACTGGAGAAGTGGATATGAAAAGATTTCAGCAGTTATCGAGCTATTCTTACCCTCTCTTTAGCAGGCTATTTTCTATCCTGGCAGATATGACATTAGCAGAATACTTGCGCAATCGCAGGTTGTCAGAAGCTGTGATAGACTTGAGGGAAAGTTCTGAGAAAGTCATTGACATAGCAATGAAATATGGCTATGAGTCTGCGGATGCTTTTAGTGCGGCCTTTAAGAAATTCCATGGGGCAACTCCCTCAGAAGTTCGAAATGGAAAACCTTATCGGATCTTTCCTAGACTTCAATTATCCTTAAAGATTACAGGAGGAAAGAACATGGATATCAAGATTCAAAAGAAACCTGCATTTACCGTGGCAGGCGTCCTATTGGAAGCTATTGACAATAGCCAGTGCCCGTCTGCTTGGGAGGATCTCTATAACAATCACAGCTTGGAAAGCCTAGAGAACCTAGGCAGTGGCCAATCCTTCGGCATCTGTTCGGATGTCAAAGAAGGTGAAATCATCAACTATATGGCTGCTTATGATGTGACGGATAAAGCGAAAGCAGAAGAACTAGGCCTGTCCATCAAAGATGTCCCAGCCGCTGAATATGCTATCGTACCAGTCAAAGGTCCTATACCAGCTAGCATTCACAATGCTTGGAAATATGTCTTGGAGGTCTTTTTCTCTGAAACAGGCTATCGCCACTCAGGAGCGCCAGACTTTGAAGTCTATACTGAAGGAGACATGTCGTCACCAGACTATCAAATGGAATTATGGATACCAGTGATTAAGTACTAGATCATTTTCTGACATTTTATAAAGATGCAAATCGAACTCTGTAGAAGATAGCTTTTACAGAGTTTTTCTTTCTTTGATTGAACGAATTTATGAGAAAAACAATAAATCTGATTTTACTTTAATTTAAGTATAAGGAATTTTTAAGCATTTACTTGTATACTTTTCCAATCATCAAAGAAAGAGGTGTAAATATGAACTATCTAGTTATTCCAGCTTACGAACCTGACTACAATCTCATCAAATTGATTGAAAAGATTCACAATAAGAGCGATTTTTACATCATTGTCATTGATGATGGAAGTTCGGCAGAATGCCAAGACATTTTTGCTCGAGCGAAGGATTTTGCGACGGTGCTTCACCACCAGGTCAATCAAGGAAAAGGTCAAGCTCTGAAAACAGCTTTTGAGCACATTCAGTCTCTCAATAAGCCAGGGACTGTGGTTACAGCAGACGCAGATGGACAGCACAGGATCTGGGACATATTTCGCAGCTTGACCAAATCAAATGAAAATCCTAATACACTTGTCCTTGGTGTCCGTGCCTTTACTGGCAAGGTTCCCTTGCGTAGTCGCTTTGGAAATAGCTTGACTCGTATCTTGTTTAAACTGCAAACGGGTGTCGCTGTATCCGACACACAGACAGGATTACGTGCCTTTTCAACGGATATGATCCCTTTTATGCTCAAGGTAGAAGGACAACGGTATGAATACGAGATGAACATGCTCCTCGAAGCAAGTCAAGCCTACCCACTCTTAGAAGTTCCGATTGAAACAGTCTATATCAACGACAATGAGGCTTCTCACTTCCGACCTATTCGAGATGGCTTGATGATTTATAAAAATATTTTAAAGTTTGCTCTCTCGTCTTTTAGTAGTTTTATCGTAGATTATGTGGTCTACGCTCTCTCTATTCTATGCTTGAGCTTTATTCCGACAGGTCTTCATGTTCTCCTCTCAAATGGTTTGGCACGTGTGACTAGCTCCATCTTTAACTTTTCTACCAACAAAAAATTGGTCTTTAAGAACAAGGCGAGCAGTTTTAAAACAGGAACAGGTTATTTTGGATTAGCAGTTGGTCTCTTTATCTTAGACACCATCCTGATTCGTCTCTTTAATTCAGGTCTTGGAGTCAATTTGCTGATTGCGAAGATTCTTGTCGGAATCATGCTCTTTATTCTCTCTTGGACAGTTCAAACTCGCTTTATTTTCAAAGAAAGGACCTGTAGCCCATTATGAAAGTTTTAAAGAAACCCTATCTATACGCTTCGGTCTTGGGCTTGCTCCTGACAAGCTCCTTTACCTATTCAATGTTGAAGACCTTTGTACTCGCTGAAACGATTTCCACTGTATCTAATACCGGCTCAGCCTCTAACACCGCAGCAGCAAGTCAGGCAGCAAAAAATGCCCAAGTGACAGATACCAGCTATTCAGATGGAAATATCAGTGTCACCCTAACTGAAAAGACTGTGGAAGAAACGCAGGTCTATGTGGCAGATATAACCCTCAATTCATCGGATTATCTCAAAACAGCTCTAGCTCAAAACTCCTATGGCACCAATGTCACAGCGAAAACCTCTGTGACAGCTGCTGAAAACAATGCTATTTTAGCAGTCAACGGAGACTACTATGGAGCCAATAGCTCTGGTTATGTTATCCGTAATGGGGTTGTCTATCGGGACAGTGTCCGTGAAGACGCTAGTAATGGCGACCTTGCCATTTACAAGGACGGCTCCTTTAAAATCATCTACGAGAACCAAGTTTCAGCCGATCAGTTGGTTCAGGACGGTGTCGTTAATCTACTGGCATTTGGTCCATCTCTAGTTGAGAATGGAGAAATATCTGTTGATACCAATACAGAAGTCGGTCAGGCCATGTCATCAAATCCTCGTACAGCTATCGGGATTATAGATGAAAATCACTACATTATCATCGTTTCGGATGGTCGTACCTCTGAAAGCAAAGGCTTATCACTTTACCAGATGGCAGAAGTGATGAAATCTTACGGAGTGAAGACAGCCTATAACCTTGATGGTGGTGGATCCTCAACTCTCTACTTTAACGGTCAGGTGATCAATAAACCGACTACAGGTGGAAGCAAGATATCAGAAAGGGCGGTGAGTGATATTGTCTACATCGGTTACTAAAATCAAAAACAAACGCCTCAAAAAAACACTCGTTGGCTATAGCCTTCTCACTATTTTCTTTTTTGCATTTAGCCGTATCTACGAGTCCTTTAGTTTTGGGGAGACCTCGCTTCATATGCACTATCTCTTTGCAGTTCCTCTAGTAGGGGGCATCGTTCTAGCATTATTGTTGAAAATCATGCCAAACCTAGGACGACTCAGCTTAAACTTGTGGAATTCGGCAGTTGCAGTCCTAACAGCTGGAATGCTCTTTCGAGGAATTGTCAATCTATCAGGTCGTTCAACGACCTTAGATCAACCCTACTGGTATGTCGGCCTAGCCTTTGGTATTTTGGCTATCGCCTCACTTTTCTTTCATAAGGAAAACAGTCAAAAATTAGCTTAAAAATTGAAAACTGGTTGTTGAGAGAAACAGCCAGTTTTCTTGTTGAAGTTCATGACTATAAATCACAAATACCCATATTTTTTGTTTGGATTTTATGGGGCATGCGAATAGTTTTCTCGGTATAATAGTCCCATAGAAGATAAGGAGGCATGGATATGCAGATGTATTTTGGAGATGTGTCACTTTGCTATAGCTATTCATTGGCAATGGCACTGGATAGCTATGGTTATGACTTTAAAGCAGACTTTTTAGAGGCAATCATGGTGATGGGAAATGGCGCTAGTATCGTAAAGAAAGATGACCAGCACCCTCTAGTATTTTTTGATAATGGAATGCCAGATCTTTCTATCTCTCATTCCTTAAAAATACTAGGGTTTGACTATGAAGACTTCTATCTAAAAGATGGAGTGAAAGTAGATTTAGAAGAGATTAAAAGAAAGTTGGAAACGTTTCTGTCCAATGGACCTGTCGTACTGGGACCTCTTGATATGGGCCATCTGACTTACAATCCTAATCACACAATCCTTTATGGTGTGGATCACTTCGTAATCGTGTATGGCATTGATCATCAGCACCTCTATTTGCATGATCCAGCTGGTTTTGCCTGTATGAAGGTTGCTTTTAATGACATACTAGAAGCCTGGAAGGCAGGGGCTATTGACTATAAGCGGGGCGCTTATTCCATGTGGGGAAATTTTAAGAAGGTCAAGAGTCCTAGTCAGACTGAAATCTATCAGGAAACAGCAAGGATTATGAAGAACCGATATCTGAATGGTCAAAGCGGTGTTTTGGAATGCTATGCAAAAGCAGTTGCTGAAAACGGCTTAAATACCGAGCAAAAACAATTGCATCAGTATTTCAGCTTTAAACTTGCAGCTGTTCGAAATCTCTATCTCAGTAAGTTCTTAAAAGTTCATGATCCAGAAGGGGCAAGATTAAAAGAGGAGTTGGCTACTCTATTTAGCCAAGCCCACCTTTCATGTTTAAAAGAAGATTACCAAGAACTGTCCCACTTGCTCTATCAGATAGCTGAAGTGGACGGTCTCTTTAAAGATTTATATGTAAAGTAGTGACTATAAGCATAAAAAATAGTTAGTAAAAGCAGCTTTTCGTAAAATGAAGAACTGCTTTTTGATTATGGTATAATGAAGTAAGAAAATAGCTTAACCTACTAGAAAACGAAGGGAGAACTCCTATGCCTAGACCAAAAACAAAAGAGGAGCTAGTGCTAGCCTCTAAGGAAAATTATGAGAAGCTCAATCTCCTCATTTCTCAGTTGAGTGAAGAGGAGCTACAGACTCCTTTTGATTTTTCAAAAGACCAAAAGAAAAAAGAAGCTCACTGGAATAGAGATAAAAATCTACGGGATGTTCTGATCCATCTCTATGAATGGCATCAGTTACTTTTGACCTGGGTAGATTCTAATCAAAAGGGGCAAGAGAGACCTTTTCTCCCCGAACCTTATAATTGGAAAACTTATGGGGAAATGAATGTCGCTTTTTGGAAGAAGCACCAGAGAACTTCCTTAGAAGAAGCCACCAAACTCCTCGATCAATCGCATAGAGAGGTTTTAGAGTTGATGGAAGGCTTCAGCAATGACCAACTCTTTACCAAAGGTATCTATAAGTGGACAGGAGGGACAAGTCTAGGTTCCTACTTTGTGAGTGCCACTTCCAGTCACTATGATTGGGCTCTGAAAAAACTCAAAGCTCATCAGAAAAATTGTAAGTGTCGCTAGTTAAAGTGGGTATGAGGTTTAGAAAAGGTTCTTCTAAGCTTCGAATAGCTTCATTCTCGTGATTTTTTAACTATTCTAGCTTTAGAATCCTTCAAAAATTAAAATTTAGGGTTGTCATAAACCTAGAATAGCACCAAAACATTTATATCAATGCAATTCTAAGTTTAGAATTACATTGATATTTATGAAGTCGAGCTGTTCGACGCTTAGATTGCCTTGATTCTGAGAAATGTTGACTAGAAAATGGAACAAATGACTTTTTTCTGATATAGGATGATAGATAGATGGGGGAGATGATGAGCATACAAAAAGAGAAAGTTAGAAAAGAGTTGGTGTCCCTCTGCTTGGGAGAGCTTGCAGCCGTTCTATCCTTTTGGTTGTGTTTTTTCCTTTTGAAAAATAGGCTTGGTGATTGGAGGAGTCTAGTCTCTATTCTCTATCCGTTGTCTCTGCTGACATTTATTTTGCTTCAAGGTTCAATCTATTGGGCAATTTTGATTAGAAGACTGTCAAATCCTCAGTTCGGAAGTGGAAATGTCCCTAGAATATATGGTGGGCTCAGAATACTAGATCTTATTTTACTTATTTCAGGCTTTCCTTTTATTGTCTGGAATACACAGAATGTCCAAGTTGCTATCTTAGCCACACTGATACAGCTTTTTGCCCTTATTGAATGGGTTAATTATTTCCTCGTACGCCTATCTTATAGCTTGAACCCACTTGTTTTATGGAAACGAATTACCAAGGGGAAACTTGAAAAGAGCAGAATAGCCAAGGAGTTGGGGTAGGGGTAATGAATGTATGTTTGAGATACTATCAATATAAAACTTTAGTTGACGTTAAATAATATTAAAAATGAATAGGAGAATATCTATGTCTGTAGGGTTAATGGTTGGTTATAATTGGTGGACTATAGGAGAAGGGAGTCTTTTTAATTCATTCTTTTCGACTATTTATGTTCGCTTAGAGAATAATGAGTGGGGAAGTAGATACCCAGTAATAATGAGTAAGCTTTACTGGGGAGATGTTCCTTTTGAATCTGTTGAAAGAGGAATAGCTGAGTTGGTATCTATCCAAGAGGAGTTGAAAAAGTTTCTACCTCAGGATGCTATATGGGATTTTGAAGACTTGTCACTCACTCCTCCTTGGGGAAATAATATTGCAGAGCACATAACAAATTTATCGCATTATTTCATAACGAGTTCCGGAAAAGATTTATTCGAAGTTTTGCTGACTAGTTTTAGATTTGCACTTGAGCACGGTCAAAATGTGAGTGTAAAAAGTATTTGAAACTCAATAAATCAAAGATTCATTTATGCTATAATATTCTTAATGAATTTTCAGAAAGGAAACTCAATGCCCTACAAATTTCTACTCTTCGACCTCGACCACACCTTACTTGATTTTGATGTTGCTGAGGATGTGGCTTTGACGCAACTTCTAAAGGAAGAAGGAGTTTCGGCTATTCAAGCCTATAAAGACTATTATGTTCCTATGAACAAGACTCTCTGGAAGAACTTGGAGCAAAAGAAAATCAGTAAACAAGAACTGGTTAACACGCGCTTTTCTCGTCTATTTGCGCATTTTGGACAGGAAAAAGATGGTAGGTTACTTGCCAAGCGTTACCAATTTTACTTAGCCCAACAGGGACAAACTCTTTCGGGTGCTCATGAACTCTTGGACAGCCTCATCGAACGTGATTATGACTTGTATGCTGCGACAAATGGCATTACTGCCATTCAGACGGGACGTTTGGCTCAATCTGGTCTGGCTCCCTATTTCAACCAAGTCTTTATCTCTGAACAGTTGCAAATGCAAAAACCTGATGCACTATTCTATGAAAAAATCGGTCAGCAGATTGCAGGATTTGATAAAGAAAAGACGCTGATGATTGGAGATTCCTTAACTGCCGACATTCAAGGTGGCAATAATGCTGGCATAGATACTATCTGGTACAACCCTCATCACCTCGAAAATCACACACAAGCCCAGCCAACTTACGAAGTCCATTCTTACCAAGACTTACTAGATTGTTTGGATGCTATGTAGTGCTTTTCCTAAGAGGGGATGATATGGAAACTAAAGTCATTGAAGAGATTGACAATTTACTAAACCTCATCGAGCAGTATCAGTTAAAAGGTGTGGTTGCTCAAGTAAATTCGTTAAAAGAGTTAAAGTATATCATAAGCAATCGTATAGAGTTAAGTACTCGAGAGAAGATGAATATCCACTATTCACTCTTTCTCCCTAGGGGTGGTTTATCTGAACTCTACTATATGGACGCTAATTTTGAACGGATGATGTCTGTAAATAATCAACTTTCCTATGCTATTGAAACAATCGAAAAGTTTTTAATGGCTGATTGATACTGTGAATACTAATGTCCAATACTAGGATGAATAACAGTATATATAAGAACTGTAAAAAGTGGTTTAGATAGCCACTTTTTGCTATAATAGAGGCAGTAAAAACGAAGGAGTTGGCGATGCAACACTCATCATGGCATGCTTTGATTAAGGAGCAATTACCTGAAGGTTATTTCGGGAAAATCAATCAATTTATGGAACAGGTCTATGCTCAGGGAACTGTCTATCCACCTAAGGAAAAAGTTTTTCAAGCTCTCTTGACTACTCATCTGGAAGAGGTTAAGGTGGTGATTCTAGGGCAAGACCCCTATCACGGGCCAGGTCAAGCGCAGGGTTTGAGTTTTTCTGTACCCGATGCTATCCCAGCTCCGCCGTCCTTGCAAAATATCTTGAAAGAATTGTCGGATGACATCGGAGCTAAGAAATCCCATGATTTGACAGCTTGGGCTGAGCAAGGAGTCTTGCTTCTCAATGCTTGCTTGACGGTTCCTGCTGGGCAAGCCAATGGTCATTCTGGGCTAATATGGGAGCCCTTTACTGATGCTGTGATTCAGGTGGTCAATAATCTAGACAGACCTGTAGTCTTTGTGCTCTGGGGCGCTTATGCACGTAAGAAGAAGGTCTTGGTTACTAATCCTCACCACTTGATTATCGAATCAGCCCATCCTAGTCCGTTATCGGTTTATAGAGGATTTTGGGGTTCCAAGCCTTTTTCCAAGGCCAATGCATTCTTAAAAGAGACAGGACAAGAGCCAATCGATTGGCTTAGATAAGGAGAAAATATGCCTCAGTTAGCGACTATTTGCTACATTGATAACGGAAAAGAACTGCTCATGCTCCATCGTAATCAGAAACCCAATGATGTCCACGAAGGCAAATGGATTGGTGTGGGTGGTAAGCTAGAGCGAGGGGAGACACCTCAGGAGTGCGCAGCGCGTGAAATCCTCGAGGAAACAGGGCTCAAAGCCAAGCCGGTTCTAAAAGGTATTATCACTTTTCCAGAATTCACGCCAGATTTAGACTGGTACACCTATGTTTTTAAGGTGACAGAGTTCGAGGGTGACTTGATTGACTGCAATGAGGGAACCTTAGAATGGGTTCCCTATGATGAAGTCTTAAGCAAGCCGACTTGGGAAGGTGATCACACCTTTGTTGAGTGGCTTTTAGAGGACAAACCCTTCTTTTCAGCCAAGTTTGTTTATGATGGGGATAAATTGTTGGATACCCAAGTTGATTTCTATGAATAAAGGAGAAAGCAGATGCTACTAATCAAAAATGGTCGTGTAATGGATCCCAAGTCTGGTTTGGATCAAGTGTGTGATGTTTTGGTTCAAGATGGGAAAATTGTCAAAATTGCCCCTGAAATCAAGGAAGAAGGAGCAGAGCTAATTGATGCTACTGGTCTTGTAGTTGCGCCTGGACTAGTGGATATTCATGTTCATTTCCGTGAACCTGGTCAGACCCACAAGGAGGACATCCATACTGGGGCACTAGCGGCTGCTGCAGGTGGTTTTACAACGGTTGTCATGATGGCTAATACTAGTCCAACCATTTCGGACGTAGAAACTTTGCAAGAAGTTCTTCAGTCAGCTGCCAAGGAAAAAATCAATGTCAAGACAGTTGCGACTATTACCAAGAACTTTAATGGCCAAGACTTGACAGACTTTAAGGCGCTTTTAGAAGCAGGTGCGGTTGGTTTTTCTGATGATGGTATTCCGCTTGAGAGCAGTAAAGTGGTCAAGGAAGCCATGGAAGAAGCTAAAAAACTTAATACTTTTATTAGTCTTCATGAGGAAGATCCAGGTTTGAACGGGATTCTTGGATTTAACGAAAACATCGCTAAGGAACATTTCCATATCTGTGGAGCGACTGGGGTGGCTGAGTACGCTATGATTGCGCGTGATGTTATGATTGCCTATGCAACCAAGGCCCATGTTCACATTCAGCATTTGTCTAAGGAAGAAAGTGTTAAGGTGGTGGAGTTTGCTCAAGGACTAGGTGCGCAAGTCACAGCAGAAGTAGCGCCACAGCATTTCTCTAAGACAGAAGCTCTTCTTTTAACTCAAGGAAGCAATGCTAAAATGAATCCTCCTCTTCGTTTGGAGTCAGATCGTCGTGCCGTGATTGAAGGTCTTAAGTCAGGAATCATATCCGTAATCGCGACAGACCACGCGCCTCACCATGCAGACGAGAAGAATGTAGAAGATATCACCAAAGCGCCATCTGGTATGACAGGTTTGGAAACCTCTCTTTCTCTTGGTTTGACTTATTTGGTGGAAGCTGGTGAGTTGAGCTTGATGGAATTGCTTGAAAAAATGACTGTCAATCCAGCCAAGCTTTACAACTTTGAAGCTGGTTACTTGGCTGAGAATGGTCCAGCGGATATCACTATCTTTGATGCTAAGGCTGACCGCCTTGTGGATTCAAACTTTGCTTCAAAATCAGCTAATTCTCCATTTATTGGTGAAACTTTAAAAGGGCAGGTTAAATATACCATTTGTAAGGGACAAATCGTCTATCAAAACTAGATGGGATTCTGCTCTGAAAATGATAAGAATAGAGAGCGTATATGTATCCAACCCATCAATTTAAAGATAAGTTTGTCTTATTTCTTAAGATATTTTTTCCTATCCTGATTTATCAGTTTGCCAATTATTCTGCCTCATTTGTTGATACAACCATGACTGGGCAGTACAATACCATGGACTTGGCAGGAGTATCAACTGCAACGAGTCTATGGAATCCTTTCTTTACTTTTTTAACAGGGATTGTTTCGGCCATGGTTCCCATCATAGGCCATCATCTGGGACGGGGCAAAAAGGAAGAAGTGGCATCTGACTTTTATCAATTCATCTACTTAGCTTTCGGACTGTCTTTGGTCTTGCTTGGCATGGTAGTATTCTTAGCACCGCCTGTCTTAAATCATATCGGGCTAGAAGCTCAAGTAGCGGCAGTTGCAGTTTCTTATCTTTGGTACCTTTCTATCGGGATTATTCCCTTGTTGCTTTTTAGTGTCATTCGGTCTTTGTTAGATTCTCTTGGTTTGACCAAACTATCGATGTATCTGATGCTCCTATTACTTCCGCTAAATAGTGGTTTTAACTATCTCTTGATATATGGAGTATTCGGTTTTCCTGAGCTTGGTGGTTCAGGAGCAGGGCTAGGAACTTCGCTAGCCTATTGGGTTTTATTGGGCATTTCCCTGCTTGTTTTGTTCAAACAAGAAAAGTTAAAAGCGCTACATCTTGAAAAACGTATTCCACTCAATATAGATAAAATCAAGGAAGGTGTTCGATTAGGTCTACCAATCGGGGGAACCGTATTTGCTGAAGTAGCTATTTTCTCCGTGGTGGGACTAATCATGGCTAAGTTTTCATCGCTCATCATCGCTAGCCACCAGTCAGCTATGAACTTTTCGAGTCTTATGTACGCTTTTCCTATGAGTATTTCCTCTGCTATGGCGATTGTTGTGTCTTACGAGGTGGGGGCTAAACGTTTTGAGGATGCAAAAACCTATGCTCGTCTGGGGAGAGTAACCGCCCTTATTTTTGCAGGTCTTACCCTATCTTTTCTCTACATTTTTAGAGATCGTGTAGCAAGTCTATATGGGAATGACTCTCAGTTCATTGAAACAACTGCTGTATTTCTAACCTACAGTCTCTTTTTCCAGCTAGCTGATACCTTTGCGGCTCCGCTCCAAGGAATTTTAAGAGGGTATAAGGACACTATCGTTCCTTTCTATCTTGGCTTAATTGGATATTGGGGAGTAGCGATACCACTAGGATATCTACTAGATCAGGCAACTGACTTAGGGGCATTTGCCTACTGGATTGGGTTAATTGCCAGTTTGATTGTTTCTGGTTGTTTGTATCAATGGCGTCTGAAAACCGTAATGAAAAGATTGAGCTAATTTTTGGAAAATATCCTGAAAAACAACTTTGTGAAAAAATGCTCTAACTAGAGAGAATCCCTGTTTTAACAGGGGTTTATTTTTTTATATTGTGAATTTTTATTAGCCATATACTTTGACAGCGTATACTAAAAAAGGTAAAATAGTAAGGTAAGTACAAAGTTAGAAAGGCAAGATTATGTCAACTTTAGATAAAAATCTTTTGCTAGAGATGTTCCGTAAGATGGAAGAAATCCGTCGCATGGACTTAAAAATTGCTCAGTTAGTGAAAAAGGGGAAAGTTCCCGGTATGACTCACTTTTCTGTCGGAGAGGAAGCTGCTAACGTCGGAGCAATGCTGGCTCTTAATCCAGATGATCTGATTACCTCAAACCACCGTGGTCATGGTCAAGCTATTGCTAAGGGGATTGACCTTAACGGAATGATGGCTGAAATCCTTGGTAAGTACACCGGTACTTGTAAAGGAAAAGGCGGTTCCATGCATATCGCTGACCTGGATGCTGGGAACCTCGGTGCCAATGGTATCGTTGGTGGTGGTATGGGAATCGCTGTCGGTGCAGCCCTCAGTCAGCAAATGCAGAATACTGGGAAAATCGTTGTCTGCTTCTTTGGAGATGGCGCGACCAACGAAGGTGTTTTCCACGAAGCAGTGAACATGGCTTCTATTTGGAAACTTCCTGTTATTTTCTACTGCATTAACAACGGTTATGGGATATCTGCGGATATCAAGAAAATGACCAATGTGGAGCATATCCATCAACGTAGTGCGGCATATGGAATTCCTGGAATGTTTATCGAAGATGGAAACAATGTCATCGACGTTTATGATGGATTTAAGAAAGCTGTTGACCATGTTCGCGGTGGTAATGGCCCAGTCTTGATTGAAAGTGTAACCTATCGCTGGCTTGGTCACTCATCATCTGACCCTGGTAAATATCGTACTCGTGAAGAAGTGGAATTGTGGAAACAAAAAGACCCAATCGAAAACCTTCGCAAATACCTCATTGAAAACAATATTGCAAGTGCAGAAGAATTGGCAGAAATTCAAGCACAAGTCAAGGAAGCTGTAGAAGCCTCTGTTAAATTTGCAGAAGAAAGTCCATTCCCACCGGTTGAATCAGCATTTGAAGATATTTACGCAGACTAAGGAGAAAGAGATAAAAATGGAAACAAAAACAATGTCGTTCCGTGACACCATTATCCTTGCTATGTCTGAGGAAATGCGTCGCGATGAAAATGTATTCTTGATGGGAGAAGACGTCGGTGTCTTCGGAGGAGACTTCGGAACTTCTGTTGGAATGCTCGAAGAATTTGGTCCAGAACGTGTCCGTGACTGTCCGATTTCTGAAGCTGCCATCTCGGGAGCAGCAGCAGGAGCAGCCATGACAGGACTTCGTCCAATTGTCGATATGACCTTCATGGACTTCTCGGTTATTGCCATGGATAATATCGTCAACCAAGCTGCTAAAACACGTTATATGTTTGGTGGTAAAGGTCAGGTTCCAATGACTGTCCGTTGTGCAGCTGGTAACGGAGTTGGTTCTGCGGCCCAGCACTCGCAATCTCTAGAGTCTTGGTTTACACACATCCCTGGTCTCAAGGTTGTAGCTCCAGGTACGCCTGCGGACATGAAAGGACTGCTCAAGTCTTCTATCCGTGATAACAACCCAGTTATCATCCTTGAATACAAGTCAGAATTTAACCAAAAAGGGGAAGTGCCAGTTGATCCAGACTACACAATCCCACTTGGAGTTGGTGAAATCAAACGTGAAGGTACAGATGTAACAGTCGTTACTTATGGTAAAATGCTTCGCCGTGTGGTTCAAGCTGCTGAAGAATTAGCAGAAGAGGGAATTTCAGTTGAAATTGTGGACCCACGTACCCTTGTACCACTTGATAAGGATATTATCATTAACTCAGTGAAGAAGACTGGTAAGGTGGTGCTTGTCAACGATGCTCACAAAACAAGTGGCTATATCGGAGAGATTTCAGCTATTATTTCAGAATCAGAAGCATTTGATTATCTAGACGCACCAATCCGCCGTTGCGCCGGAGAAGATGTGCCAATGCCTTACGCACAAAACCTAGAAAATGCTATGATTCCAACCGTTGAAAGCATCAAAGATGCAATCCGTAAAACCTATAACAAAGAATAAAACTACATAAGATAAATTATGTAAACAATTGTTCTTTTTAACTTTATCAACTTGAGATACATTTCGTATCCAGCTTATTTGTAAAGTTGCGACATGAGTGAGTCGAATCAATTATATTCGACGAACGACTTAGTAAGTCTACTAGGTTGACCGCCTAATAGCGGCAACCGTAGTAACTTGAGACACGTTTCGTGTCCAAGTTACTTGTAGAGTTGAACACGGGCTAAAAGCTCGGAAAAAAGATAAATCTCCTTGACTTCATCGAAGCCTGCGTAGATTTCCTATTTTTCAGTCGCTTTTTTACGCCCTTTGTATCATAAATAGAATTGGAGAGGTCATGGCTGATGACAAGCTAAGAGCGACTCCTGCGGCTAGAAAGTTAGCGGATGAACTAGGTATCAACCTCTACGACGTTTCTGGCTCAGGTGCAAACGGTCGTGTCCACAAAGAAGACGTGGAAACTTATAAAGACACAAATGTGGTTCGCATTTCGCCACTTGCAAAACGAATTGCCCTCGAACATAATATTGCTTGGCAGGAAATCCAAGGAACAGGTCATCGTGGTAAGATCATGAAGAAGGACGTTTTGGCCTTGCTTCCTGAAAATATCGAAAACGACACTATCAAGTCTCCTGCTCAGATTGAAAAAGTGGAAGAAGTTCCAGATACTATCACTCCTTATGGTGAAATTGAGCGTATCCCAATGACACCAATGCGTAAGGTTATTGCCCGACGTATGGTCGAGTCTTACCTAACTGCGCCAACTTTCACACTCAACTATGAAGTTGATATGACTGAAATGCTGGCTCTTCGTAAGAAGGTTCTTGAGCCAATTATGGAAGCAACTGGGAAGAAGACTACTGTAACAGACCTTCTTTCACTTGCAGTTGTTAAGACTCTTATGAAACACCCATACATCAACGCTTCATTGACAGAAGATGGCAAGACTATTATCACTCACAACTATGTCAACCTTGCGATGGCAGTTGGTATGGATAATGGATTGATGACACCTGTTGTTTACAATGCTGAAAAATTAAACTTGTCAGAGTTGGTTGTTGCATTCAAAGATGTGATTGGCCGTACCTTGGATGGTAAATTGGCTCCAAGCGAACTGCAAAATTCAACCTTCACAATTAGTAACTTGGGAATGTTTGGTGTTCAGTCTTTTGGTCCTATTATTAACCAACCAAACTCAGCTATCCTTGGTGTGAGCTCGACAATCGAGAAGCCAGTTGTCGTCAATGGTGAGATTGTGATTCGCCCTATCATGAGCTTAGGATTAACTATCGACCACCGTGTTGTAGATGGTATGGCTGGTGCTAAGTTTATGAAAGACTTGAAAGAATTGATTGAAAATCCAATCTCAATGTTGATTTAAGAACAAGAGTATTCATTTTTAAGATATAGATAAAGGAAGGAAGACATGGCCTTAGAAGTAATTATGCCAAAAGCCGGCGTGGATATGACAGAAGGACAAATCGTCCAATGGAATAAAAAAGTCGGAGAATTTGTAAAAGAAGGAGAAATCCTTTTGGAAATCATGACTGACAAAGTCAGCATGGAATTGGAAGCCGAAGAAGATGGGTACTTGATTGCCATCCTTAAAGGAGATGGTGAAACTGTCCCTGTAACGGAAGTCATCGGTTACCTTGGTGAAGAAGGGGAAAACATCCCAACAGCTGGAGCGCCAGCACCAGAAGCTAGCCCAGCGGCTGCAGTTAGTGCCTCAAACGACGATGACAAGAGCGACGATGCCTTTGATATCGTTGTGATTGGTGGTGGTCCTGCTGGTTATGTTGCAGCCATTAAAGCAGCACAATTAGGTGGTAAGGTTGCCCTTGTTGAGAAATCTGAACTTGGTGGAACCTGCTTGAACCGTGGCTGTATCCCTACCAAGACTTACCTTCACAATGCTGAAATCATTGAAAACATTGGTCATGCAGCAAACCGTGGTATTGTCATCGAAAATCCAAACTTCACTGTAGATATGGATAAACTTTTAGAAACAAAATCTAAAGTTGTTAATACTCTTGTTGGTGGAGTTGCAGGTCTTCTTCGTAGCTACGGAGTTACTGTTCATAAGGGAATTGGTACAATCACTAAAGACAAGAACGTCTTGGTAAATGGTTCAGAATTGCTTGAAACTAAGAAAATTATCCTTGCTGGTGGTTCAAAAGTCAGCAAAATCAACGTCCCTGGTATGGAATCTCCACTTGTCATGACCAGTGACGACATTCTTGAAATGAACGAAGTGCCAGAAAGCCTTGTTATCATCGGTGGTGGCGTTGTCGGTATTGAACTCGGCCAAGCCTTCATGACATTTGGTTCAAAGGTAACTGTGATCGAAATGATGGACCGTATCGTGCCAGCTATGGATGCGGAAGTTTCTAAGAATCTTCGCTTGATTCTTGAGCGTAAAGGTATGACAATATTAACAGACACTAAACTTCAAGAAATCGTCGAAGAAAATGGTCAACTTCGTATCAAGGTTGAAGGAAAAGACGATATTATCGCAAGTAAAGCCCTCCTTTCAATCGGTCGTGTGCCAGACCTTGAAGGTATTGGAGATGTTGAGTTTGAATTGGATCGTGGACGTATCAAGGTCAACGAATACATGGAAACTTCTGTTCCAGGTATCTACGCACCAGGTGATATCAACGGTACTAAGATGTTGGCGCACGCAGCCTTCCGCATGGGTGAAGTTGCTGCTGAAAATGCGCTTAAAGGAAACCATGCTGTTGCTAAGTTGAACTTGACTCCAGCAGCCATCTACACTCTTCCTGAAGTAGCAGCAGTCGGTTTGACAGAAGAGCAAGCTCGTGAGAAATACGATGTAGCCATCGGTAAGTTCAACTTTGCGGCTAACGGACGTGCTATTGCTTCTGATGCGGCTCAAGGTTTCGTTAAAGTCATTGCAGATAAGAAATACGGAGAAATCCTTGGTGTTCACATCATCGGTCCTGCAGCCGCAGAATTGATTAACGAAGCGTCAAGCATTATCGAAATGGAAATCACTGTTGAAGAAATGCTGAAGACCATCCACGGACACCCAACCTACTCTGAAGTGATGTACGAAGCGTTTGCGGATGTTCTAGGAATGGCCATCCATTCACCTAAGAAAAAATAAATAATTTTTTCAACTAAATTTTCTTAAAGTAGTACGGACGGCAGCGACCTCTATTAGAGTTCCATGCCTAAAAATTGAGCCTCTTGTCTCAATTTTTCCGAGAAATGTAACGATAACACGTTACATTTCTTTTTACCACTTTAGAAAATTTGATTGCTATGAACAGAATGTAAAAACTAAATTTTTGGAAATACTATGAAATACATTATCAATCATTCAAACGACACTGCTTTTAATATCGCCTTGGAAGAATATGCCTTTAAACATCTTTTGGATGAGGATCAAATCTTCCTTCTTTGGATTAACAAACCTTCTATCATTGTTGGACGTCACCAGAATACTATCGAAGAAATCAACCGTGATTATGTCCGTGAAAATGGCATTGAGGTAGTCCGCCGTATCAGTGGCGGTGGAGCTGTTTATCACGATTTAAACAACCTCAACTATACTATCATTTCAAAAGAAGATGAAAACAAGGCCTTTGACTTCAAGAGCTTCTCAACTCCAGTTATCAATACCTTGGCTCAACTCGGTGTTAAAGCTGAGTTCACAGGCCGTAATGACCTTGAGATTGATGGCAAAAAATTCTGTGGTAATGCCCAGGCCTATATCAATGGCCGTATCATGCACCACGGTTGCCTGCTCTTTGACGTTGACCTATCAGTCCTTGCTAACGCCCTCAAGGTTTCAAAAGATAAATTTGAATCGAAAGGTGTGAAATCCGTCCGTGCCCGTGTAACCAATATTGTCAATGAATTACCAGAAAAAATCACAGTTGAAGAATTTCGTGATTTGCTATTGGAATACATGAAAAAAGAGTACCCAGAGATGACTGAATACGTTTTTTCTGAGCAAGAATTGGCCGAAATCAACCGCATCAAGGAGATCAAGTTCGGTACTTGGGACTGGAACTACGGTAAATCACCTGAATTTAACGTCCGTCGGGGAACAAAATTCACCAGTGGTAAGGTTGAAGTTTTTGCCAACGTCATTGAATCAAAAATCCAAGATATCAAGATTTATGGAGACTTCTTTGGTATCGAAGACGTTGCAGCTGTAGAAGATGTCCTTCGTGGCGTAAAATATGAACGCGAAGATGTTCTTAAGGCACTAGAAACTATTGACATCACACGCTACTTTGCTGGTATCAGCCGTGAAGAAATCGCTGAAGCAGTAGTGGGGTAAGGAAAAAGAATCCATTTATGATGGATTCTTTTATTAGGGTTAAACTTAATAATCATGCTGATTAGATTATAATAGAGATGAAAAATGAAAAGGAGTTATTCATTAATGTTAGAAATTCCAGTAGAAAGCCTTAATCTATTTGAACAGTTAGACCGCAATGTTGTTGCTTTCTATAGAAATGAAGAAATTTATCAAACTGAAAGTTTAAATATAATAAGCATCACACAAGAACATTATGATATGAAATACAAAGAGCTTCAGCCTTTAGGATACCAGGCTGTTCAAATACCTTTAGGAATGGCTTTAGATAATGTAATCCAGCAAGCATATTTCCAAAATCTTATAATTGGCGGTCTTCTGCCCGATGAAATCAAAGTAAACAAAGAAGACTTAATGCCTTTGAAAGATATTGTTGATAGTTTTTGTATTATGTATGCTGCAGCGAATAACCGACTAGAACATAGTAAGGCTTATGAATTTATGAAAGATAAGACAGTATTCTTTATTGGTAAACTGTTAACTGACGATCTTAAAAATGGTGACGAAATTTCGTATATGGGAATCGAAAGAGAATCAGCTGATGGAACTTCTTATAAAGCAGTTCAATGATTCAAAAAAACCTATAAGCTCAGCAAATCTAGCCTATCTGCAAGCCTTTTGGGGTAAACCAGTAATTATAGAGCCACACCGTAACTACTGGATTGAGTTTAAATAACTAAAAAACGAAAGATAAAAGGAATTGATCTTTCGTTTTTTAGCGATAGTTGATTTACATAATTTATAATATGTAATATTCACAAACTGTCTAAAGCATTCTTTTGTTCATCATTGACGATATGGGTATAGAGGTCAGTGACTTGTGTGCTGGCGTGTCCTAGCTGATGGCTAACCAAAACTTGCGATTTAGTTGCATCATAGAGTCTAGTTGCTAGCGTATGGCGTAGTTTGTGGGGAGTTACACGCACTTTGAAGTCCTCAGAGTATTTAGCAACCATCTTTTCAACACTAGAAGCATCAATACGATTGGGAACACCACGATATAAGGTCAGAAAGAGAGCTGTATCTGTTTTTTCCGTCTTATAGCGTTGATTTCGAATGGCGAGATAATTCTTTAGATAAGGCTTAGCAAAAGCAGCGACATTGACAGAATCACGTTTTCCCCCTTTTCGAGTAACATCGATAACCATCATTTTGAGATTAAGGTCTCTTAGATCCAAATTAACAGCTTCAGATAAGCGGACACCAGACGCCAAAAGAAGGGCAATAATGGCTAAATCACGTTCTTTATTTTTATTGAATGACGAGAGGGCACGATTTGAGAGCTGTTGTGGATACTCCTGGTCGATATAGGTTAGAAAACCTTCTGTTTCATCACCTAGGAAGAGTTTTTGCTTGATGTTTTCAGCTCTAGCAGCAAGTGTTTCTTTCTTTTTCTTGGTTGAAACTTTCTTCATTACATTACGATAGAAATAAGGCTCCCCCTGGTCGTTTTCAACCTCCTCGGTCAGATACTTGTAAAGACTGGAAAGTGCTGACAAGGTCCGATTGATGGTCGTCTGAGAGACACCTTGCTTGGTTGTATTAGCATTCAGCAAAGGTCGTTCACGTAGATATAGGATAAAGGATTCCATATCTTTTTTAGACATATTTTCCAAGACTGATAAAGGAATGTCAGACATTTTATCAACATTTGAAATACCAGACTCCAAAACCCAGCTGAAAAATCGATCGTATTCCTTGAGGTATTCGTACAAGGTTGTAAAACTGTAGGGCACAGCAAGCTTTGATTGGTAGTATTCCAAGACATACCAGGGCATGATTTGTTTTAGTTTGTCGATTCGTTCCAGTAAAATCTCACGTTTCATGTATTTTCTCCATAATTAAGTCTACTAGTAGTATAGCATAGACTAATATATTTTTCAAGAAAATTATAGTTTTTCGGAAAGATGTTATAAGTGTTTGATGGATTCTAGAAAAAACAAAGACCTGGTTCCACAATCATAAGAAACAGGTCTTTTGTGTGTATGTAATCCGGCAATATGTTTATATTTCAATTTCTCTAAAATATTGCAATTGCCATTTTTGTGTTGCTCGAGCTGTTGTATTTAAATTTGAGCACCAAGGAGGATAAAATCGCATAGACATTTTTCCATTGCTATCTTTTGTCGACAGAATGTTTTTACGAATAGCCACCTCGTTTGGAATAATGAATAGTCCCCTCTTATCATTATCAATGATAACGATTATAAGTTCATTTCCTAAGTCCTCATTGGTATAAGGAATGTTCTTGTTGTTTTGGTCTTTTTTCCAAAAAACTGTAAAATATCCTTCTTTTTTTGGTGTTCTTTTTGCCAAGCGGCATCTTTTATACCCTTGCTCTTCCTTTATATTGATAAGAATACCTTCGTATTTTTCATTGTATTTTTCTTCAATGAAATCAAAATCACCATAAAAATTATATAAAACATCGAGTATTTTTATTATGATGTATGTCCTCCTTAGCAAATAACTTTTCCAAAGAATAATACTGTTTCCAACAAAATCAGCTACCGACTATACTCATCTTTTTTATGTATTACCATATAGCAGGATACCAAGATGACGAAGATTTTAAGCAGGAAAGCTTCATATCGGTCAGTATCTATGGTTATCTGAGACAAGACGTTAATGATCGAATGTGTCATAACGCAAATCCAGAGATTCTTTGTTTTGTTATAAAGAGCTGAGAGTATGAAAGAATTCGTCAGCAATCCAAATAAAAACAGTAGAATTTGCAGAGTTGCTAGGGAACCATCAATGTAAAAGAACAACAGATGCCAAAGCGCCCAGCTGAAAAAGGTTAAGATTGTTGAGTAAAAATATGGCAACTTTTCTTGTAAAATTGGTTGAAAAACATATCGCCATCCAATCTCTTCTATACCACCAAAGACAATAAATTTGAAGAACATCAAAAATGGGAGATACCAGCTAAATTCTACTATTTGCCCACCAAACATTAGAAAAGAAAAATCAAGGACAATAAGGAAAAAAGATAATAAATAATGTTTGTAACTGGTATGAATGTTAAAAAAATCGTTTACAATCTTCTTAAAATGAATATGAAAATAGTGATTTGCAACAATGATTCCCCAAAGAGCTGAAGAAATGCCACCTAGAAAGATTCCTAAAATAGATAATAGATTGGAATGAATAGAAAAAAGATTGAAGAGAAAGAAAAGGAGGCAAACTGATACTATTTGGCTAAATGTGCCTAGCAAATATACCGCAATTGCCTTATTTCTTTTCATTGAGAATCCTTTCAATAATTTTTACGTAAAATAAATTATGTAAACTAAAGCTTACAACAACAAATCCTTGACTTTTCCGATTTCACTTTTTGGAATCACCAGGTGAATCATATCCCCCAGATACATTCTAGTTGAGCCGTTAACTGTTTGGCTTTTGCCATTATGGACTTGGGTGGTGATGAGTACGTTATGTGGTAAATTGAGCTCGTGAACCTGTTTTCCAGCGATTTTGTCAGACACAGGGATTTCTATGAGGGTGACTTCTCCTTCGTCTGTCGCTTCTTCTGGTAGCATTTTTTCTAGCATAGCTTCATAGACTGGAGCACCCTTGAGCAGATCCATGACGATGTAGGCAACTAAGGTCACTAAGCCAAGTGGCATGAGGTTGCGAATATCTCCAACCATCTCGGTTACGAGTATCATAGCGGTTAAGGGAGCCTTGGAAATTGCCCCAAAGTAGCCACTCATTCCCAGAATGACAAATATAGGAAATTGTTCCTGACTGACAAGCCCAAGGTTGACACAAATGACACCAACTAGGGCACCAAGTAAGGAACCAAGCGCCAAAATGGGTAGGAAAATTCCTCCTGGGAGGCCACTTCCATAACTAATCATACTCCAAACAAAGCGGATCAAAAAGTAAGCTAATAGAACTTGGAAACTAAAATTTTGCTCAGTTAAGGAAAGAACCAGCTGATTTCCACCACCAAGGATTTGTGGCAAGAAAATCCCGACTGGTATGATGAGAATAAAGGCGATAATTGGATAATATGCTCTGTCCAAATGAATTTTTTGACCAATCCAGTCATAAATTCGACCAACATTGAGTACAGCCTTCTCATAGAGAAAACCAGAAAGCCCGAGAAAAACTCCCATAAAGAGGTAAATCCAATACTGGTCTAGGGTCATGAGAGGAATGTTGTCTGGCATATCCAGTACGGGTGTTAGGCCAAATATGAGTAGTGAGACAAAGTTTGCTACGAGACTAGCTGCTAAAGTTGAGACCCAGAAAAAGCGTGAAAAATGATGATAGACTTCTTCTACAACAAAGAGGAGACCTGCAATTGGTGCATTAAAGGCAGCTGCTAATCCTGCAGCAGCTCCACTGGCAATCAGGGAACGTTCCTCTACTGGGCTAGATTTGAGCCACTTGGCGATACCTTTACCACCAACTGCTCCAAGTTGAATACTTGGCCCTTCCCGACCTAGCATAAGGCCACTGGCAATAGCAAGAATACCTAGAATATATTTTTTCCAGAGGACACTCCACCAGTTAAGAGTCATTAGTCCCTTTAATTCGGCTTCGACTTGAGGAATTCCTGAACCCTTGATATCTTTTTCTGATCGAGTTAGTTTCGCACTAAGCCAGCAAACTATTACATAAAATAGGCCAATGATAAAAAGATTGCGCACTAAGTGCGCTTGATCTTGATAGAGTCCTTGTATCAGATGGAAACCCTTTTCGATTAAGAAACGAAAGGATCCGACGATTAGCCCGACGACGAGTCCAACAATGATTCCTCGCCCAACTTGGGATAATATGGTGCTTGAGGCAAAGGCAAATTCTTTCTTGGAACTGAATGTTTCTGACTGTTCCTCCATAATCATTTCCTCTTACTTGTCTTTCTTAGTTGAAACCAGTGTTTTGACTGGTTCAAAACTGGTTCGGTGAATTGGGGTGACACCTAATTTTTCCAGTCCTTCTAGGTGTTTAGCTGTTCCATAGCCTGCATTAGCTGTAAAATCATAGCCGGGATATTGGTTGTCATATTCCTTCATCAATTCATCCCGTGTCACCTTGGCCACTATAGATGCAGCTGCGATGGAGAGGGAGTTGGCATCTCCTTTGATAATGGAGGTTTGTGAAATTGGTAACTCCAGTTTCATGGCGTCTATCAAGAGGTGCTCAGGTTGCGGACTGAGCTGGGAGATTGCTTCTTTCATGGCTAGTTTGGTTGCTTCATAGATATTGACTTGGTCAATGACTTGATTATCCATGATTCCAATCCCGATTGCTAAGGCTTGGTCTTGAACAGCATGATAAATTTCCAGATGTTTCTTTTTAGGGATTTTTTTGCTATCGTTGAGGCCTTTAATCTTACAATTTTTGGGCAAGATAACAGCTGCAGCGACTACGGGTCCAGCCAGAGGACCACGGCCGACCTCATCAACACCTGCAATTAGGGTCAATCCTTGCTTATACAGTTCTTTTTCATAGGAAAGCATAGTTTCCAAACGAAGGTCTTCATCCAGTTCAGCCTGAATGGCTTTTTTACGCTTGTTGATTTCCTTTTGAACTCCAGAACGAGGATCTTTTTCGAATTCTAGAAAAAGAGGATTGTCTAATTCTTTGACAGTGGCAAGAAGTTCTTTAATTTCTTTAATCGTCGTCATCGATGTCGTCCAATGTATCTAAGGTGTAGTTACCGAGTTTTCCATCACGGACTTCCTTGACGAAGAGGCTGTAAAAGCGGTCGTAGTCGTCTCGGAAACCAAGGGCACGGGTCATATCCATGATGATAACAGGTGCTTCTTCTTCTATCTTCATTTGTTTGAAGCGTTCAGCTAGCTTTTCTGGATAATGTTTTTTGAAATAATCAAGACCAAAAATGGTCACTTCATCCATAGGAAGCAACTGGTCTTTAATGGCTCCAGTCAAGGCTAGTTTCAAAGCAACGGTTTCGTCTTCAAATTTAGGCCAGAGAATCCCTGGTGTGTCTAAAATTTCAAGGTCTTTATTGGTTTTAAGCCATTGTTGCCCCTTGGTAACACCTGGTTTATTGCCTACAACCGCAATCTTTTTCCCAGCCAAACGGTTCATGAGAGTTGACTTACCGGCATTTGGAATTCCGATAATCATAGTCCGCAAGGTTTCGATCTTAATACCGCGTTCTTTCTGGCGTGCAATCTTATCAGCCATGAGCTTTTTAGCGGCATCAGTAACAACTTTTACAGTCACTTGCTCTTTGGAATTGATAGCCAGAGTTTGGATTCCCTGTGATTCAAAATACTGACGCCATTCTTTGGTCATTGCGGGGTCAGCCAGATCTGCCTTATTCAAAATCAAAAGCTTTGGTTTATCCCCAACAATCTTAGTTAACATAGGATTTTGACTAGATAAAGGTAGCCTAGCATCCACCAAAATCGTCACAAAATCAACAAATTTTAAATTCTCCTGAACTTGCCGCCGAGCCTTAGACATGTGACCCGGAAACCATTGAATAGTAGCCATAATATTTTCCCCTTCCGACTAAAAAAAACGTAGTAAAAACGTTTTCTTTCTTACTACCTATTCTATCATAAATGAGGAACTTTTGCACAGGCTTTGACCACAATAAATGACAAATAGTATAGGTACGAAACATCCTTGATGCCAGTCACGATTTACTTGACTTTTTTTGCTAACAGGTATATACTTAGTGTATACATTTTTGTGGAGGTAGAGCAATGAATACAGTAAAGACTCGGAAGGTGGGGAATTCGCTCACTGTGACCATTCCTAAAAATTTAGGGATGACAGAAGGTCAAGAAATGGTCGTCTACAAAGGGATTGACGGAGTCATTGTCTTAGCTCCAAAACTGAAAGATCCTTTTGATGGGATTACTGATTTGAGAATGACAAATGATTTTGAAGGGGTAAGGTCACTTGATAGCGAAATCTGACTATATTCCTGAAAAGCAGGATATCATTTGGCTGGACTTTGATCCATCAGTCGGTCGAGAAATTCAGAAAAGGCGACCAGCCTTGGTTGTTTCTAGGAGAGAATATGCCTTGCAAACTGGTTTTGTGGCTGTCTGTCCTATCACTCATGGCCAACAACGTTTGGCAGAAAAAAGTTTGCTCGTTCCTGTCTCATCAGATAAGGTAGATGGTGCTGTCAATCCATTTCAACTGTATACCTTTGATTTTCGGATGCGTAATGCTCAAAAAATAACAAGAATGGACACACAATGTTTTCAGAAAGTCGTCCAACTTTACCAGTACATCTTTGGAGATACTTAAATCCTACCATGCATAGACAAGGTAGGATTTTTTCTATATGAGTAACCTATCTAAAAACGGATGAAGACAATTGAGGAGAATCCCTCTAGTCCAACTTTCTTGTGCAGATGATAGATGTTCTGCCTGAAGGCATTCTTTTAGAAAATCGCGGACTTGTTCTGGTGCAATTTCAAACTCAAAGACTTTCATCTTGTAGAAAAAGTCTATGAGATGCTCAGATAAGTAATCATCTGAAAAGGCTACTTCTCCACTTTTTCGATATTCTAATAGAAGCCGAGAAAATCTAGCTTTTTCATCAGGCAAATCCCGAAAATAGGAATTAAGAAGCCAAGTCTGCTTCTGCTTTCGTTCAATCGGATCTTGATTTGCAATACGCTGATCCTTTTCCAGCTCCTTTTGATTTTGTTTAGCCTTGATAGCTCGTTCGTCTCTATTTTTACCAAAGAGGATTTTCTCCCATTTTCGTTCTTCTTGGGTCAAGGTTTCTTTAAAGCCAAAGTAATCTTGATAGGCTCGTTCTGCAGGTCCCATGGCAAGAATGAGATTGTCAGCGTATTGCTTGGCGATTTTATCTCTTTTCTTACGTTCTTTCTCTGCTTGAATCCGTAAATGCTGTTCGTAGTCGATTTTCTCCTTGCCTAGTTTGACAAGGTAGAGTTGGTCATCGGTCTTACCAAGTAAAAAAGGTTTGATACACTTTTCCAGCACTTCTTCCATACGAGCCTTCTTATTTGGCTCTGCCTTGGTCCAACTTCCGCCTTTGAAGACTTCTAGGAAGAGCTGGTAATCTTTCTCAGGTGCGAATTGATTGCCACGATTGGCTTTGAAAATACCTTTTTCCCAAAACCAATTTAGAAGTCGTTCGTCAAAGTCGCTTTTATTAACCTTGATTTTTTCCTTTTTCTGAGCTTTTCTAGTTAGGTTTTCAACTTTTCTGAGTAGTTTTTCTTCCTCTTCCAGTTGCTGGTCTAAAGTCAGTCGATGAAAATGACGAACACAATCGCTACCAATCGGAAAAAGGCGTTGACCTGTAACTCCGTTAAAGAGTTCGTAGGCGTATTTAATGGCATTCCCACAGACGCAATTACTACGACCAATGCCATTAAAAATCAAGGAAACTTCATTCCATTCCTTGGTTGCTTGATCCCAAGTATCGGCTTTTGAAGCCTGTAAAACCGCATCGTGCAGAGATTTTCTAACTGGAAATGGCATGAGGTCTCCTTTCTAGATTATACTTTTACAACCTGAACCTCGTCTTTACCGAGTAAGATCAAGTATTTTTCAATATATTCAATCGAATAAGCTCGTGATAAAGCCTCTCCATAGAGCGCTAACTGACCACGATAGCGGTCTACGAGTTGACTTGATTCATCATAGCGGTCTGTCTTATAGTCGAAAAGAATAATTCTGTCCTCGTAAAGTAGATAGCCGTCCAAGATCCCACGAACAACAAAGTCTTCCTGACTCTTTTGATCTTTTTTGAGCATGGAGAAAGGTTGCTCGCGGTAGAGATGGTCAGTATTTGCGAGAATCTCCTGACCAAGTGGTGTGTCAAAGAATGCAAGGATTTTAGCAAGATTGATCTTGTCTCTGACACCTGGGCTGGTTTGAACTTGTTTGAGAGTTTCTGTCAGGCTAGCAAGTGTTGGTTGCTGACTGAGGTCAATTCTTTGCATGAGTTCGTGGGTTGCACTACCAATCTCAGCTCCAGTTACCTTTTCTTTAGTTAAAAAATCAGGTAAATCAAAGCTAATTTGCTTTTCCGGTGATTGAGTTTGGTTAGTAATTTCTACCCCTTCCATATCCATAACCGGTTCGTAGAATTTCTTGATTTGGCTTGGGGTTTGAACACTTGGTAGTTCAATAGCTGCGCGGTGAAGAGTATTATAAACTTCTACCTCTCTCAGCATTTCAAGGGCTTCTTTAATCGTTTCAGACTGGCGGTTGTCTGCTTGAGAACTATCTTGTAGAGGACTCTTGTTTTCCAATTCTCCGATAGCTTCTCTGGTCAACTGGTCTTCACCAACAAAACGATAGCTAAAGTTGAGATTTTCCTTGGCAAATACTTTGGTAATAGCCCAAATCCAATCTTGAAAATTCTTGGATTGCAATCTGGTACTGCTATCTAATTTTCCGTTGTTTGCTGCTGGGTATTTCTTGGCTTCTAGCTTTTCACGAGAACCCTTGCCGACAAGATAGAGCTTTTTCTCAGCCCTCGTCATGGCAACATACAGCAGACGCATCTGCTCTGAATAGCTAGCCAGTTGCAGTTCTTTCTCATTCTGGATATAAGTTAGACTAGGAATGGAGAGTTTGATGGTTTTAGGATAGTGTGCTTCCACTGCTCCTGTTTCCACCTTGGCAATATATTTGACACCAAGCCCATTTTGACGCCTGAGAATAACGTCTGACATCGAGTCTTGCTTGTTGAAGTCCTGATCCATGTTGAGGATAAAGACATAAGGAAACTCCAGACCTTTGCTCTTGTGAATGGTCATGAGCTCCACTGCATCTTTTGGCGGAGCGACGGCAACGCTTGCGAGATCGTGCTGGGCTTCTAAGACTTGGTCAATCATACGAATAAAACGAGACAAGCCCTTGAAATTGCTCTTTTCAAACTGATCAGCACGTAGAGCTAGGGCGTAGAGATTGGCCTGTCTAGCAGGTCCGTTCGGCAAAGCCCCAACATAGTCATAGTAAAAACGGTCGTTGTAAATCTTCCAAATCAAGTCATAGAGAGTGTGGGTTTTGGCATATAAGCGCCAAGAATCCAAAACATCCATGAACTGACTTAGTTTTTCAGCTAGAGCTGTATGAATCAAGTTTTTCTGACTTGTTGCCAGTTTTTGAGCATTGACCAGTTTCTCATAGAGATTTTCTTGTACCTTATCTTCTACTTTCTGAAGGGATAAGCGTGCCAACTCGTCCTCATCAAAACCAAACATAGGAGACTTCATCAGAGCAACTAAGGCATAGTCTTGCAGGGGATTGTGAATGACGCGCAGGGTGTCCAGCATGACTTGTACTTCTAGGGATTGGAGATAATTGTTTTGCTCACCGTCGGTTTTAACTGGAATTCCGTACTCAGACAGGGCAAGAAGAATCTGGTCATTACGACTGCGGCTGGAAGTCAAAAGGGCTATTTCTTTAAAGGCAACACCTTTTTCCTGATGAAGTTTCAAGATTTCCTTGATGACCAGGCGCATTTCACCAGTGAGCTTCGTTTCTGCAGAACTTTCTTCTTCCTCTTGCCCACTATCGTCCTTATCGTAGAGGAGAAATTCTGCCTTGTTCTCAGGGTTGGGAGTTAGTTTGCTATTGGCAAAAACAAGCTGGTGCATGCTGTCGTAGTTAATTTCGCCGACTTCTTGGTCCATGAGCCGTTCAAATACATCATTGGTTGCAGACAGCACTTCTGAACTACTACGGAAATTTTCCTTGAGGAGAATCAGCTTTCCTTCTTGAGGATTTTGCGCATAGCATTGGAATTTCTCATTGAAAATCTGCGGGTCTGCCTGACGGAAACGGTAGATGGACTGCTTGATATCTCCCACCATAAAGCGATTGTGATCATTCGACAGCAATTCCAGCATCCGTTCTTGAATATGGTTGGTATCCTGATACTCATCGACCATGACTTCGTGGAATCGTTCCTGATAAGCCTCGCGGACTTGTGGGAAATTCTCTAAAATTTCAATGGTGAAATGACTGATATCAGCGAATTCAAAGGCATTTTCCTGGCGTTTACGTTCACGATAAGCCTCCACAAAATCGCTCATAAAGGTTTGGAAGGTTTTAGCCAGATCCCAGGTATCTTCATGATAACGCTCTTGATAGTCGAGAATGGTTATCTGGTCCGCCAGTTGTCCTAGTTTAGCAAACTGGGCCTTTCTCTCATCGTTATAGGAATCAGCCAGTGGTTTTAAATCGGCCTTACGACTGGAGTTAGTCAGAGCCCGACCATTTTTCTCTTTAGAGATGGCGACAACACGAGCAAGCACTGCTTGATAAGCCTGACAATCGGACTCTTGATTTAAGGAGGCAATTTCATCCAGAACCTGTTGCACAGCTTCTAAATAGGCAGCTTTTGGAAACTCCTTGGCATCGTTATCCAGATGATAACGGAGGAAACTTTCCAAGTCCCAAAGCGCCTGCTTGATTTGCTCAGTTAGTTTGTCTTTTTCATTTGCAAAGTCAGCTTTTTCAAACCCTTTGAGGAAAGACTCGTTCAGCCATTTTTGGGGACTGCTGGTGGATTGAAGGAAATCATAGATTTTGTAGACTTGCTGGCGCAGACCTCGTTCATCCTTGCCACGTCCAGCAAAGTTCTTCACCAAATGGCTAAATTTCTCTTTATTCTCACCTTGGTAATGCTCTTCAAAAACCTGATGAAAAACTTCGTTTTTTAAGAGCAACTGTTCACTTTCATTTTGTAGAATACGGAAGTTCGGTGCGATATCAATCAGATAGCCGTGCTTGCCAAGGAATTTTTGCGTGAAGGAATCCATGGTTCCAATAGCAGCGTTTGGCAGATCTGCCAACTGGCGTCCCAAGTGTTGTTTGAGATCGACATCATCGGTTTCTTGGATTTGTTGGCTGATTTTTTTCTCCAAGCGCTCCTTTAGTTCAGTAGCAGCCTTGACGGTAAAGGTCGAGATAAAGAGTTGGCTGATTTCCACACCACGTGCTAATTGGTCAAGAATGCGCTCTGCCATGACAAAGGTCTTCCCTGAACCAGCAGACGCTGAAACAAGGATATTTTGCCCTGCGGTATAAATGGCTTCGATTTGCTCGGCAGTTTTCTTTTGTTCCTTGCTCGAACTTGCTTCTGCTTTTTGCAGTTTTTGAATTTCTTCCTCAGTTAAAAAGGAAATGGGCTTCATCGATTCAACTCCTCTCTCATTTTTTCAAACCAAGCTTGCTTGAGCTTTTCTCCGACCAGACGCTTGCCGTCAGCTAAGTCTAACTTCTCTAGGAAACGGGCTTGTCCCAAATGGTAATTAGCTTCAAATCCAGTGATGGCTTGGTGTTGCTGAACGTACGGGGCAATGCTTTTGCCATTTTCGGTATAGGGATTAATGGCAAACTGGCCTTGTAAAATCTTCTTAGCTGCCTTCTTGTACAGGTGGGCATTATAGTCCAGTAGGAGCTGGAACTCCTCGTCTGTCAGCTGATTAGCCTTGTTTTTGTTGTAAAATTCGCCCAAGTGACTGCTTTCTTTTTCTAAAAAGAGTCCCTGGTATTTCATTGATTTGCTGGCTTCTACTACTGCTCCTGCCAGACTTTTAACAGCTAATAAAGACTGGACAGGCTCAGCCATTTCCAAGTACATGGCGCCGAAAAAGTTTTGCTCTCCTTCTCCCTTAAGAGCAGCAAGATAGGTTGGCAGTTGGGAATTGAGGCCATTAAAGAAATGAGGAAACTGGAACTGGGTCAGACTAGACTTGTAGTCCACCACTCCTAGCGCTCCATCAGCTTTCAAACGGTCGATTCGGTCAACCTTGCCTCGCACATGGACACTGCGACCATTATCCAATTGAATAAAGGCCTGATCTTTACCACCAAATGTTGCTTCCTCTTGAATGGTTTCAATGGCTGGATTATGACGAAGGATGTGGCCTGTTGTCCGAGCCACATCAAGTAGAACTTCCTTGGTAAACTGGGCTTCCAAACTTTCTTGATAAATGGCTTCAAATTCCCGTTCTTGACTAGTTTCTTGAATAGCTTGTTCCAAACGTTGGTCAAATGGATTTTCAGCAGGTTGTTTCAAGGCACGTTCAAAAATACGGTGCAAGAAATTCCCATGACTGCGAGCATCAGGACGTAGGCGCAATTCTTCCTGCAAACCTAAGACATAACGGAGGAAATAACTGTATTCATTGCGGTAAAACTCCGTTAAACCAGAAGTAGACAGGTAAAACTCATTGTCAGCTGGATAGAGAGCCTGCAAGGTCTCTTTCTCTAATGGCTTGCTGCTTGGACTAGTTGGGAGTGCTGGATTTGTAAGACCTTTTTGATCAAGTTTTTTCCCCATCACACGCGCTAAAACCTTGACAAAGGTCACATCTTGCTCATTTTCACTAGAACCTGCCTGCTGATGATAGGCAACAAGGCTAGACAGGAGACTATGATATGACCCCATATCATCCTTAGACAGACCTTTGTGATGAATCTTCTTCTCTATCCGGCTAAATCCAAAACCCACCAGTTCCTGAAGATAGGCCGATTCCTTACTCTCATTTTCATTGAGGAGACTTGGTGCTGACAAAATCAATTGTTTACGGGCAGCATTGACTAAGGAAACCATGGTATAGCGATTTTTCTTGAGGTTTTCACTACTTGCAATCAGTAATTGCGCTCCCTCTTCGGTTGCTTGGTTTAGGCTTTGTCTTTCTTCGTCTGTTAACAGGCTGGTGTTTTGCGCAATTTTTGGTAAATGGTCCTGAGTCAGCCCAATTGCGTAGACAAAGTTAGCGGTCAGAGGGGCAATCAGATCGTAACTCTGCACCAGAACGGTGTCCACTGTCGCTGGAATGGTGCGATACTGGGACAAACTCATTCCAGAATGGAGCAAGGCTAGGAAGTCCTCTAGACTAACTTGTGAACCAGCAAAAACCGTCGCAAATTGTTCTAAAACTTGGCAGAAAGCCTTCCAAACTTCGGCTTGTCTTTCCTGTTCTAGAGTTTCCATAGTAGCTGTCAAGTCTTGCATCTGCTTGCTTAAAGCAGCATTTTTTAGAAAAGTATTCCACTTTTGCAAGAGATTTTCAGTCTTTTGCTTCCGACTGGCAAATAAGGTTTCAAGTGGCACCAAAACTCGCAGACGAAGAGAATTTAAACGCTCTAAATCAAATTTTCCATGGTGGGATTTTGTGAAGGTCTGCTGAAAAGCTGGCAAGCCATTGATACCAAGATAGCGGAGATATTGCTCGAAAGCATCAATATCCGCTTGGCTAAGGTCAGTATATAGACCAGTTCTGAGGAGATTAATCAAATCTTCCTGACGGAAACGGTAGCATTTCAAACGCAAAATAGATTCGACATACTGAGTCAAAGGGTGGTGAGCCATGGATTCGCTTCTACCTAGATAGAAAGGAATCTGGTACTGGTCAAAAATGGTTTTCAGTGATAACTGGTAAGAAGCCACATCCCCTAAGAGAATACGAAAATTCTTGTAACTCAGTTCTGGATGGTCATGTAATTTCTGACGAATGGTACGGGCTACCAACTCCAACTCTTCTTTTTGCGTCAAGCAAGACCAGATTTGCAGATTCTCACAGTCCTTCTCATCGACATCTAATGCGAGTTCTGAAAAGTCATAAGAAGACTCCAGCAAACGAGAGGCCTTATCAAAACTATCCATGTACGCATGAGTCTGAGAACGGTCTTGAGCAACCGTTTGGTATTTAGCACCTAAATGATGAAGAAATTCCACACTGACTTGGTAGAGATTTCCTTCAGTGAACGGACTGGTATAGGCCTTCTTGCTTGCATAAGCACCAATGACAATCTCAACACCTTTACGCTGGAGCAGATCCACTACATGTTCTTCCTCAGCAGAAAAACGGGTAAATCCGTCAATGACTAAGGCAATATGACTGAAATCACTACTTACCTTATCATTCTCAATAGCCTCAATCAAATGGGACAATTGACTTCCCTGAGCCAACTGGCTTTGATTGAGATAGGCAGTCACTTTCTCAAAAATCAAGAGTAAATCTGCCCGCTTGTTCTCATCACTCAAACTTTCTAAGTCTAAAAAGTTCATCTGAGCAGTCGTCATCTCATGATAAAGTTCAATCAACTGCTGGATAAACTGAGGGTCTTGTTTAATAGCACCATAAACTCGTAACTCTTTGGGATCAAGTTCAGCAAGACATTTATAAAAGGCCATCCCAAGGCCGATGTCATCAAGACTGGTCTTTGTAGGCAAGTCATTTAAAACCAGGTAACGAGCCATCTGAGCAAAGCGCGTGACAGTAATCGCAAAAGAAGCCTGCTGGGACAAGCATTTCAGCACGGCACGTTCCTTTTCAAATGAAAGAGAGTTGGGGGCAATGTAGAAGACCCGCTTGCCAGTAGCAACCAGCTCTTCCGCCTCTCTGGTTAGGATTTCTGTCAAAGAAGTCCGAATATCAGTATAAAGTAATTTCATCTCTGCCTCGTTTGGTTTCTCAAAGTTTCTTAATCTATTATAGCAAAGTTCGCTTCACAGTCCAAATCCAAAATTCTTGTTGACAATCATTTAACTAGCGAATCAATCAAGCTTCATCATCCACTTTCATATGCTGAAAAATATGGAGGAAAAAGTCTTTGGAAACTTCAAAATGTCCATAACGAAGTCGAGAAGTATAGTCTCTCCATTCAGGATGTTGTCTAGCTATTTCTATGGAACAATCTTTGACTGGTAGATAATACTCGACATTTCGTCTAAAGGGAAAGAATCCTTCAAATTGCTCTACTTGATAGGCTTTGTCATCTATAATTTTACCTACGGCCACAAAAGCCTGTAACTTATCTTGACCATTCATATCGTATTTTGGACTATAGTATAAAAGATAGTCACCTTTTTTCATACGATTTAAGGGGCCTCCCTTTCCATGACAGACCTGACAAAAATTTCCCTCAACTCCTCTTAAAACATGGTTCTTTGAAACAACTCCGACCCAATATCTAGGCATTTTTATCCTCCAGCACTACTAACATACGATTAAAACATTCTCTATCGTTAGATAGTTTTTCAAAAAATTTTTCATCAATCCCTTCTACTAAGGGTAAAGCTTGATTGACCTTCTCCGCGCCAGACTTCGTCACTGAGACCAGTTTTGCCCGACTATCCTTTGGATGTTGATCACGTCTAATGTAGTTCTTCTTCTCCAGTAGTCTAACAATCTGGGAAACTGTCATGACATCCATACCAGTGAACCGAGCAATATCAACTTGCGTTACATATTCCTCTTTATTAGACAGAAACAAAAGCGAGGTTAAAACGATAAATTGAGGCAAAGTGAGGCCAACCGATTTCAAAACTCTTTTTAAATTACTTTCCCATTTGTTGTAAACTTTAATGAAAAGAAGACCAGTAGATTCTGTTTCATCATTTTTGTAAATTGAATTAAAGTGGTACTTTGACATTTTTTCTCCTAAAACATTAAGTATACGTATTATATACGATTTTATTTTCTTTTTCAAGAAAAGGAAAGCCGAATGTTACAATTCGGTCAGACATTTTATAGTCTATATGCTATAATAAAAGCAAAACACCTAGAAAAGGAAGTCTTATGATTAAACTACTTGCCTTGGATATGGACGGAACCCTCCTTAATGAAGCCAAGGAAATCCCCCAAGCCCACATCACTGCCATTCACCAAGCCATTGAAAAAGGTGTCAAACTGGTTCTCTGTACAGGTCGCCCGCTTTTCGGTGTCCTCCCCTACTATAAACAACTAGGACTTGACCTCCAGAATGAGTACGTCATTGTCAATAATGGTTGTTCAACTCACCAGACCAGTGACTGGGGTCTAGTTGACTGGCAAGAACTCAGTCCAGCTGACATCGAATACCTCTATGACCTAGCAGAAAAAAGCGACGTCCAGTTAACTCTTTTTGATGAAAAACATTATTTTGTTCTCGGTGGCAAGCCTAATCAAATTGTTCAAAATGATGCCAAGCTAGTCTTTTCAGACCTGACTGAAATCTCCCTTGAGGACGCGACTAGTGGCAAGTATCGGATGTTCCAAGGCATGTTTTTAGGAACAAAAGAGCAAACAGACGATTTTGAGCAGCGGTTCGTTGAGGAACTCTGCCAACGATTTAGCGGCGTTCGTTCGCAGCCTGTTATTTATGAAGCCATGCCCCTTGGAACTACCAAGGCTACTGCTCTTTCTCGACTAGCAGCGATTTTAAATATTGATCCGTCAGAGATTATGGCTATGGGTGATGCCAATAACGATATCGAAATGCTTCAGTTTGCAGGACTTGGCATTGCTATGGGAAATGCCAGCGACCATGTCAAATCCTTAGCCAATGACGTTACAACAAGCAATGAAGAAGACGGCGTTGCGCGTGCGATTGAGAAGTATATTTTATAAAAAAGAAAAGCAAATAGACAGAAATTACTGCTATTTGCTTTTTTGCTACTTAACCAAATAAGCAATCAAGGTTATAATCCATAGATGAGCTGGGTAGAAAATATAAAAGAAATATTTACTCCAACTAGTTTCTTTTCCTCGCTGTCCATTATAAAGTGCCATAAAAGGAAATACGGTGACAAAGAGCCAGTCAGAATTGTAAAGCATCATTTCCAGTGTTTGGTGCCAAGTGTCGTAAATTTGGATGGAAGTCACTAACAAGAAGGCCCACAGAAAGGCATATAGGAGATTTCGCAATCCCTTGCGATTTCGACAAGAGTAACTAATCAAGAGAAATGGTAGCATGGTGATGCCACCCTCAGTAAAAAGACACCCGAAAACCAAGAGACCAGCAACTCCAATCCGACGCCACAACTTCTCTTTTTTAGCCAACTCTTTTCTGGGAAAACCAATCCAAAGCATGGTGACACCGATGGCCAACGTCAAGAAAATATTATTAGTGACCATTACTCCCTTAGAGGCAAATAGGGCATTGAGGAGGCTATTTCCAGCAAACATGATAAGAGCACAACTCCAAAGGCGGATGAGGTAGTTTTTCAAATTTCGAGTATGGATGAAGCCTTCCATAGCCATATAGGCAAACCAAACTCCCACACAACGGGTCATAGCGTGAAGAATACCTTCCCACATAGGAGAAACGATCCCTGCGATATGAGGGATATGGTCCAGAACCATTACTGCCGCCATCAGATACTTCAACTGCGTCGCATTCCATTTTTTCATAATAAACCTCTTTCTTTTTGATCTACATAGAGTATAGCATACATTTCTACGTATAATCGTACACCCATCTTACATTTAAAAAGCCTATCTTACATTTTTGTAAGACAGGCGTGAATATCAAAAATTTATTATGAAAGTTACCTTCTAGTCGGTAATCCGTTGGTACATTTCTGGTCTTCTATCTCGAAACAGTCCCCAGTTGAGGCGTTCACTTGCTCCCTTATCCAGGTCATAAGTTGCTAACAGAACAGCTTCTCCTTGTCTTTCAGCTCTCTCTAGAATAGCTCCTGTTTCATCCGTCATAAAGGAGGAACCGTAGAAGTCAAGACTGGAACTCTGTCCACCATTTTCCTCACTAGGAGAGACTTCTTCCAAACCGTAACGATTGGCTGCAATGACTGGAACAATATTTGCTGCTGCGTGCCCTTGCATAGTACGTTGCCAGTGACCACAACTGTCTGTATCCAAAATAGGTTCCGAACCGATAGCTGTTGGATAAAAGAGCAATTCAGCACCATTCAATGCAAGACAGCGCGCTGTTTCGGGGAACCATTGATCCCAACAGATGCCGATCCCAATTTTAGCGTAGCGAGTATCCCAGACCTTGAAGCCAGTGTTACCAGGCGTAAAATAAAACTTTTCTTGATAATAATGGTCATCTGGTATGTGGGTCTTTCGATAAACGCCCAGCACTTTTCCATCTGCATCAATGACGGCAATAGAGTTATACAAGACATTGCCATCTTTTTCATAGAAACTGATTGGTAAAACAACCTGCAGTTCCTTAGCAATCGATTTAAAATATTGAATGGCTGTATTTTCTTCCACTGACTGGGCATATTGGTAGTAGTCATACTGACGCTCCTGACAGAAATAGGGACGTTCAAACAATTCGGGTAAAAGAATAATTTGTGCGCCTTGTTCTGCAGCCTGACGTACTAAACGCTCTGCGGTTTGGATATTTGTTGCCACATCCTTAGCGCATTGCATCTGAATGGCTGCAACTCTTACATTTCTCATCTTTTTCTCCTATTCTGGGATTTGTTGGGTGATACAGTGGATATTGCCACCACCTAAGAGAATATCTCTGGCTGGTATTCCGATAACTTTACGGTCTGGAAAACACTTGCTGAGAATATCTAGGGCTACTTGGTCGTTAACATCCTCAAACTGTGGAACTAAGACAGCCTTGTTGGCAATATAGAAATTGACATAGGAAGCTGCAAGACGCTCGCCCTCATAACGCTCCTCTTCCCCATCTTCATAGGTATAACCTGGTAAATCCTCCTTAGTGACAACCTGACGAATAGCTGGAATAGGAAGCTTATGAATAGTGAAAGTGCGACCTTTTGCATCCGTTTCCTTTTCTAAAATCTCAAGGTCGGCTGCAGACATAGCATACTGAGGATCACTTTTGTCGTCTGTCCAAGCTAGAACAAGCTCTGCAGGACCAACGAAGGCTGCAACATTGTCAACGTGTTCATTGGTTTCGTCCTGATAAATACCATAAGGTAGCCAAATAACTTTTTCAGCGCCAAGATAGTTCAATAATCTTCTCTCGATTTCCTCTTTACTGAGATGAGGATTGCGACCAGCGCTCAGAAGGCAACTTTCAGTCACAAGAATGGTTCCTTGACCATCGCTATGGATCGCGCCGCCTTCCAGTACAAAAGGTTTGGCATCGTAAACAGGCATTTCCAAGGCCTCAGCAAAACGACTAGCTACTTGGTTATCCTCTTCATAATCTTGATAAAGACCATCTACAGCTCCACCCCAGGCATTGAAAGACCAATCGACTGCCAACTTGTCTCTTTTATCATTGACAAGAATCGTCGGACCAGTATCACGCGCCCAGGCATCATTGGTGGGAATGTCTAAATAAACAACCTTGTCTCCTAGATAGGACTGGGCTTCAGATAGATAGTCCTGCTCCACCAAAAGGTAAACCCTTTCCCCTTGGGCTATGGTCTCAATAATCTGGCTAAAGGCCTTCTTAGCCGCTTTTCCTTGAAAGGGCCATGAACCTGGTCGAGTTGGCCATATCATGAGGGTACCATGATGGGGTTCGTACTCTGCTGGCATACGATAACCTGCTTTTTTCGGAGTTTCTATCATGATAATCTCCCTTTAAAGTCTTGATAGCCGAAGGCTTTGACTAAGCTGCAGTCTCCCTGCTCGTCCATAAGATAGAGACTTGGCAAGCCAATACCGTTAAAGGTATTATTTTTGACAAATGAGTAAATAGCCATATCTTCGAAATAGAGTCTATCTCCAATTTCAACTGGATTTTCAAAGCTATAATCGCCAATCACATCACCCGTCAGACAGGTATTGGAAGAAAGTCTATAGGTGTGGGCTTTTTCCTGAGCCTCAAATCCATTTCTCAAAGGTGGACGATAGGGCATTTCAAGTACATCTGGCATATGGCAGGTCGCGGAGGCATCTAAAACCAAGATATCCATACCGTTTTCGACAATATCCAATACCTCCGTTGCTAGATAACCAGCATTGAGCGCAATAGCTTCACCCGGCTCGATATAAACTTCAAGATTGTAAGTTTCTCGGATACGCTTGATTTCTGAAATCAGCAAATCCACATCGTAGTCTTCTCTTGTGATGTGGTGTCCGCCACCCATATTGAGCCATTTAACTTGATGTAAGTAGGGACCAAACTGAGCTTCTACAGCTTTCAAAGTTGTCTCTAAATCATCCGCCCCCTGCTCGCAAAGGGTGTGAAAATGAAGACCATCTACTAAGTCCAGCAAATCGCTTGGTATCTTGTCTAGAGTAACTCCAAAACGAGATCCAGGTGCACAAGGGTCATAGAGCGCGTGGTCTCCTTGAGTTGAACACTGTGGGTTGAGGCGCAAACCGACACTAATGCCAGCCTCTCGACAACGAGGACCATGTTTACGCAACTGTCTCTCTGAGTTGAAGACGATATGATCCGTTATTTCCAGCAATTCCTCCAAGTCTGCATCCTTGAAAGCAGGTGCAAAGACATGGACTTCCCCCGGGAATTCTTCTCGTGCTAGTTTGGCCTCATAGATACCACTTGCAGTTGTACCAGATAGGTACTCGCTAATCAAGGGATAGGTTTTATAAAGAGAATATGCCTTCTGGGCAAGCAAAACCTTGCAGCCCGCTTCTTCCTGAACTTGCTGTAAAATACGGCAATTGGCTTCTAACTTGGCCAAGTCAATGACATAGGCTGGTGTGGGTACTTGTTCTAACTTCATTAGTCCACCATTTGTGGATTTTCAACCACAACCCATGGCAATCCGTACTCATTCAAAGCTTCCATGAATGGATCTGGATCCAATTCTTCAAGGTTGTAAACTCCAGGTTGTTTCCAAGTTCCGTTCATCACTAATTTGGTCCCAATCATGGCTGGAACGCCTGTTGTGTAAGAGATTGCTTGTGAACCAACTTCTGCGTAACATTCCTGATGATCACAAACATTGTAGATATAGATAGTCTTTTCAACACCGTCTTTGACACCTGTAAAGATACAGCCGATATTGGTTTTTCCAACTGTACGTGGGCCAAGGCTGGCTGGATCAGGAAGCAAGGCTTTTAAGAATTGAATCGGTACAATGTCTTGTCCATTAAAGTTAATAGCATCCGTACGAAGGAGACCAACGTTTTCCAAGCATTTCATGTGAGTTAGATAAGATTGGCCAAAAGTCATAAAGAAACGAATGCGTTTAACACCTGGAATGTTTTTGGCAAGTGATTCGATTTCTTCATGGTGAAGGAGATACATATCTTTTTGTCCAACTTGAGGGAAATCATACTCACGCTTGATAGACATGGCTTCGACTTCGACCCATTTTCCATCTTCCCAGTAAGAACCTGGCGCAGAAACCTCGCGGAGATTGATTTCTGGGTTAAAGTTTGTTGCAAATGGATAACCGTGGTCACCACCATTACAGTCTAAAATGTCGATATAGTGGATTTCATCAAAATAGTGTTTGAGAGCATAGGCTGAAAAGACACTAGTCACACCTGGGTCAAAACCAGATCCAAGAAGAGCTGTTAAGCCTGCTTCTTTAAATTTCTCCTGATAAGCCCACTGCCATGAGTAGTCAAAGTAAGCTGTAAAACCAAGTTCCTTGCAGCGTTTTTCATAAATCGCACGCCATTCAGGGTCTTCTGTATCCTCAGCTTCGTAGTTGGCTGTGTCAATATAGTGGACACCTGTTGCCAAACAAGCATCCATAATAGTCAAGTCTTGATATGGGAGTGCTACATTCAAAACAGCTTCTGGTTTGTAGCTTTCAATCAAGGCAATCACTTCTTCAACTTTGTCAGCGTCAAGGGCAGCTGTCTCAATCTTTGTACTTGTTTTACCTTCCAGTTTAGCCTTCAAGTCATCACATTTTGACTTGGTACGGCTAGCAATCATAATCTCTGTAAAGGTTTCGCTATCTTGGCAAATCTTTGAAATAGCAACTTGGGCAACGCCCCCACATCCAATAACTAATAAACGACTCATTTTTTTCCTTCCTCTTCTTCTAAAATGTCTTCTACATACTTGGGCAACATAAAGGCTCCCACGTGTAAGTTTGCAGTATAGTATTCCGTGAAAAGCTGACGTTTTTTCCAGCCTTCCTTATCAAAATCTTTGACAGGGTGGTATTTTTTCGATGCAAATCCAAACAACCAATAGCCAGCTGGGCTAGTTGGAATATGGGCCTGATAGACCCGGCTAATTGGAAAGGCTTGATTGACCTTGCGGTGCATGCTTCGGCAAGCAGACTCATCTTCGTCAAAGAAGGGACTACCATGCTGGTAAATCATAATCCCGTCTTCTTTCAAGGCTCTATAACTATTGCCATAAAATTCCTTGGTAAAGAGCCCTTCCGTATGTCCAAATGGGTCTGTCGCATCGTTGATGATAATATCGTAGTCATCTTCACAGTTTCGCAAAAAGCGTAGCCCGTTTTGATAGTAAATGGTGACACGAGGATCATCTAGCCCCGCAGCAAAGTCTGGAAAATACTCACGACAAACCTCTACCAACATTTCATCAGGTTCAACGATATCGATTTGCTCGAGTTCAGGATAGAGCGTTAATACTTGGGCAACACCGCCGTCGCCACCCCCGATAACCAAAACTTTCTTGGGATTTGGATGTACAGCCATAGGAACATGAACGGTCATTTCATTGTAAACAAAATCATCTGCATCTGAAAACAAGACATGCCCATTTAAGATCAATATCTTTCCAAAAGCTGGTGTATCTAATACCTCTATATCCTGCCATTCACTCTTACCAGCGTAGAGTTGCTTGGCTGTTCTCAGGGACAGTTTCACATCTGGAGTATGAACTTCAGAAAACCATAAATCCATCTAGTTCTCCTTTCTTTTAATGACGTTGATGTGATTGACTTCTGGATCTTCTGTCCCTTGGAGGGAGCAACCACGTTCTTTGGCAAATAGGATATAATCCACAATGTCTCGTGTAATGCGTTCACCTGGTGCTAGGATTGGAATCCCTGGAGGATAGCACATGACAAATTCTCCACAGACCTGTCCAACAGACTCATCCAAGGTCAAACTTCTTCTCTCTGAATAAAAGGCTTCCTGAGGAGACAGGACTAACTCGGGCTGGATATATTCACCAGCAATCAAGTCCTTCCCATCTCTCGAGTAGAGCCTCTTGATGTCAGTCAAAGCACCGACTAAGCGCTCGATGTCTTGGATGCGGTCACCGATTGAAATATAAGCCAAGATATTCCCAATATCCCCAAACTCGATCTGAATGTCGTATTCATCTCGCAAGAGATCATAAACCTCTATCCCTGTTAGCCCAATTCCCTGAGTGTAGACGGACAGCTTGGTCACATCAAAATCACAGACCGATACACCGTCTATTAACTCTTTTGAGTAGGCATAGTAACCACCGATAGCATTGATTTCACGACGAGCATACTCGGATAGCTCAATAACTTTCTCAAAAGACTCTTTGCCACGAAGAGCTAAGTTCCGTCGAGAAATATCCAAACTAGCCATCAACAAGTAAGAGGCAGATGTAGACTGGGTCAGGTTGATAATCTGACGAACGTACTCAGGATTCATCTGATTTCCAATAAGTAAAATGGAGCTTTGGGTCAAACTCCCGCCAGACTTATGCATAGAGACCGCCGCCATATCAGCTCCAGCGTCCATAGCAGACAGTGGCAATTTATCTGTAAAATGCAAATGCGCTCCATGAGCTTCATCGACTAATACCAACATACCTGCTTCATGAGCCATTTCCGTTAAACCCTTGAGGTCTGAACAAATTCCATAGTAGGTAGGATTGTTGATTAGGATAGCTTTAGCATCTGGATGCTCCTTAATTGCCTGCGCAACACGGTCATTTTCAAGACCTAAAGCAATGCCAATTTTAGAATCTACACTCATCTCGATATAGATGGGAATGGCACCACATACAACCAACGCATTGATAGCAGATTTGTGGACATTTCGTGGCAGAATAATCTTATCTCCTGCCTTACAAGTCGAAAGAATCATAGTTTGAACTGATGAGGTTGTTCCCCCAATCATGAGAAAGGCATGGGCTGCTCCAAAAGCATCCGCTGCCAACTCCTCTGCATCCCGAATAATCGAAATAGGATGGCCGAGATTATCCAAGGGTTTCATAGAATTGACATCAATGCCAACACATTTTTCTCCTAACAGTTCGACAAGTTCTGGATTTCCTCGTCCACGCTTGTGACCTGGCACATCAAAGGGGACAATTCTTTTCTTGCGTAGCTTGACCAAGGCCTCATAAATTGGGGCTTGGTTTTGATCTAACTTCTTCAAGACATACTCCTTTACCGTATTTTTAGCACCTCAAAAAGATAAAGGCGACTAAAGGTTGACTTATGAAAAAAGAGCAGGTTTTCACCTGCTCTGCAATCTTCTGACGTGTGTATTTTGGTTTCTGTTGAGTATGTCTGTTCCCGATGTTTCCTAACTCTCTAGTAGCAAATATTACGTACTTTATTGATCGTTTCACAAGATGACGTGTGCTTTCACCACACTAAAAATTTATGAATTAGGACAAGCGTCCTAACATCAACTTATAAAAGTAGGCTTTTAACCCTATCAATAATGTGGCTTTTCAACCACGCTTCGGCATTCAACCCTGCCTGTCCGTAGGCATTTTTTACTCGGGTTTATATTTGCTAGAAAACATCTTCTCATTTTCTAAGCCTTATAACTATATCATGTTTATAAGAACTTGTAAAGCATTTTGTGAAACTTTTTTAAATAATTTTGTTTTTTGTTCGTCAAATTCTGTTGAACTATAAAAAGAAATCGTTTTAAATCGTTATCTGCATAAGAAAAAAGAAACTACAGACATTAACTTCTTCAATAATTCTTCAAGTATAACTTGATATTGAAAATCAGTTCTTTTCATCAGATTTTATACACATTTCTAGCTAGGAAGTGCGAATCAACTGCTCCAATTCTACTTCTGAAAGCTGGCCTTGATTGTAAAGTTTTCTAAGTAAGTCCTCATCTACGGTAATTGAATAGTAATCCGTCACAAACTCATGAAATTTCTCAAAACTGTCAAAGAAATAGGATAACAACCATTCGCCACCGTCCTGCTCTTGGTAGGTATTTTGATGCTCTTGACCGTCATACCAGATAAAGGAAGTTGTTTCATCTTTTTGCTCTTCTGAGTATAGGTTTTGATACTTTTCATCTAGTCCTCTATAAAATCCGTCTATGATGTCTTGATCCCACTCGTCAGCAGCAAATTGACTCAAACTGCTTTCATGATCAAAGCCCTTTATAAGGATCATTTTATCAGTGAAAATCACATCTAGAGAATCACCAGAACCGTTGTCGATAAGGTAACGGATTCCGTAGCTTCCCTCAGTCTTAACGATCAATCGAAGCCAGGTCTCATTTGGATCTGTTCGATACTCATCAATGACAAGTAAGGCATCTAAACGTGTCTTTGCATTTTCCCATTCAATTTTTCCCATCTCTTTAATCCTCCATCTTAAAGTTTAAAATCTATTATGCTTACAAATTCTATAACCAATTTCTATCTATTCCGTCCGACTATACTGTGGAATATTTTCTTCACCAGACAAATCATCAGGTGTACGATTTTCTACATGTGCATTCATCACGCACCTGATTAACAGTTGGTAAAAGTAGTTAACAAATAGTCACTAAGACATTCCCCTTGAGAGTTAAGATTTTCTTATAAAAGTCCTTCATTTTTACAAAGCAGGTTCGAATATCATCCTTGATTTCTTCCTCTTCTTCAAGATAATCCCAAATATCGGGATACAAATCTGCCTTCTTGCATGCTTCCATGCTAAAGTTAGCTAAAGCCCTATCCATGTCAAAATTCTCTAATGCTTGAACAATCTCAGCTATCTTTGAGTGTTCAGTATAGGCTATATACTCCGATACATTTTCTAAAGGAGTTACTCCCAAGACAGCTTCTCTCAAGGGATCGTCATCCATAAATTCTGAACTACTAAAACCTGTCATAACAAAGAGTAAGGCATCCCACATTTTGTCAATATCTATCAACGTATCATTTCCCTCAGGCTAATCATCTACTATGTCAAGCAAATCCTCTTCCTGACAAGAATACCGCTTTATTTGATTTAATTCATTGTCAGATAGATATCGATAATTAGCAATCATTCCCATGATGTTTCCTCCTATTCGTTTCTTAGGATAGCACTAATGTTACTAGTTCCCTTTCTTGAAAAGGCATAATACTGTTTTTGGACTCTCCTCTTTATTTCAAATCCTCATCTTCTGTCTCTTCCCAGACTTCTGACTGGTATCCCTCTCCGTCAATATCATAGCGCTGAGTATAACCTATAAATTTTTCCTTTTTATTTGAATTACGAGGCTTGAGAATGTTTATAGCCCAGAATCCGATAAGAATGACAACTAAAAGCGCTATTACAGTCTCCATATTACTTCTCCTTTGCCTATCTTAATAACCTTCAACCCACTTTTCATTATCCATAATGAAAGGCTTGGCCAGTCCATCACCTGTATAATCCGCATATTTGGTGGATAGATACTTGTAACAATCTTCCTTGCTCGCGAACTTAATAGCTTGATAAGGCTCTTCAAAAGTCAGTTTCTCTACAAATAAGAAACCATCATCAGCTGGCACTAAAACACCAACGTGTCCAACAAAAAGATACTCTCCATCCAAATTATCATGTAACACAACAGACAACATCCGAGCTTTATCATTAAATTGAAACTGGGAGAAGAATTTCTCCATCTTCTGCGCGTGAACTTTTACATCCGTTGTCGCTTCCGTCTCCACCCTAGAAAATAGAATATCAAACTCTTCCTTATCTTTCGCGTCAAATACTTTTCCCTTATCGATAGCATCGTTATCCACAAAAAGTAGCTGGTCATTCTTTTCAAGTTTTGGGATCGTGACTGAATTTTTTAATAACGCATAGCTATTGATACGGCAGTTAGTCCCGACAAAGTCACCCTTTTTTTGATTCCAGAGACTGCTGATTTTCTCTACATCGTATTCTGTCTTCGTAAAGGAGGCAAAATTTCCACTTAAGCCAGTAGAGCCGACAGTCGCATTATAGTCTGTGACAAGATTGAAAAATGTCTCAACACTATTTGGGTCCAAGTGAGCTGATAAGAGAGATTTGACCTCTTCGGAACTTACCTGGCTGTTTAGATTGGTATATGAAGCCGTCCAAGGAACTTTATCTGAGCTGGCTTGTGTCTGATTTCCAGCTTCAGTGCTCGTATTATTTTGGTGACAAGCAGCCAATCCAAGAAATAAGGGCAAACACAATCCCAAGGCTACTACTTTTCTCGTTCGTTTCATGCAATTCTCCTTCTAGAGTACAAGTCTTTATTTCTTTGTAAACACCCTTCACTAATCACTCATTTAGGAATCGGTGACCTAGCTTTATTATACTACATAAGTCAAAAAAAGACTGCACGAATCACCCATTCATCACAGTCTTTTTGAGTACGATTTTTATCGGATTATAAAACCTTTAGGCAAAATCACCAGTTGCTGCTCCAATTCTTGGCAATGACTGGCTAGCGCTACAGAATCACGGTCTACAAGATAGTTTTCACTTGATTGGTTAAAAATAGCTTGGATTTTTTGTCCATCATAATCCCATGCCAGAGATACCACATCTGGCTCGATTTCTGTCAGTCTATAGGTTCCATGTTGGATAATGCCAGAAATATCCTTGCGAAGCTGAACCAATTTCTTCATAAATTTCAGCATCTCATTACTATCGGAAACACGTTCCCAAGGCATGACACGACGACAATCTGGATCTGGACCTCCATCTAATTCTAACTCAGTCCCATAGTAGAAACACGGTGTTCCCCTTTGCAAAAAGAGGCAGGCGAGGGCAGACTTAACAAGTTGAGTCTCTCCCTTGGCAGTAGCCAAAATGCGCTCCGTATCGTGAGAATCCAGAAGATTAAACATCACTTCCGAAATCTGCTGTCTATAGTACATAGACTGGCTATTGATCTCATCGATAAATTGATGGGACTTCTTAACCCCACGCAAGAAATAATCCTTGATACTGTCAGAGAGTGGATAGTTCATGACTGCGTGAAATTCATCGCCATTTAGCCAAGGCTGTGAAGTGTGCCAGACCTCTCCAAGAATATAAAGGTCAGGCTTTTTAGCCAAGACAGCCTTATGGAAATCTCGCCAAAATTGATGGTCTACTTCATTTGCCACATCCAATCGCCAAGCATCAATATCAAACTCTTCAATCCAGTAGGTCGCAACTTTTAACAAATAGTCCCTCACTTGAGGATTGGCCGTATTGAGCTTGGGCATATAGCTGGCAAAGGCAAAGGTATGGTAAGGGAGTTTTCTTGGATTTCCAAGCTTATCCTTGGTCACGGGAAATTCTTGAACATGGAACCAGTCTTTGTAAACAGAATCTTTACCATGCTTGAGGACATCTTGCCACTGCGGAGACTGATCCCCGATATGATTGAAAACAGCGTCCAGCATGATCTTCATGCCTCTCTGATGGGCCTCCTCCACCAGTTTACGAAAGGTTTCCTTATCTCCAAAATGACGATCAATTTCGAAATAATCCGTTGTATTATACTTGTGATTGCTTGGAGATTCAAAAATCGGACAGAGATAAAGTCCTGTAATGCCCAAATCGTGCAAGTAATCCAGATGGTCAATGATACCTTGTAAATCACCACCAAAGAAATCACTCGTTTTTGGTTTGATAGATGAATCCCAAGCCAGAGCCCCTTCTGGAGAAATCTCAGGGTTCCCATTAGCAAAGCGTTCTGGGAAAATCTGGTACCATACCGTCTCTGCTACCCATTCAGGAACATGGCAAGCATCAATCTCATGGATATAAGGGATTTTAAATCCATTTCCTTCATAATGAAGATTTTCTAGTGTGTTTTCAACACAGCCCTTATCGCCATATAAGATTTTTTGACCCTGATTATCCTTGAGTTCAAAGAGATACTGGAGTCGCGCATAGCCGACCGTAACTTCCGCTTGCCAGTAATCAAATAAGGCATCGGAAGTCACTTTGACCATCGCCTTACTTGCTTCATAATGGTCATCTAAAAAGATAAAAGTGTCTCCATAATGCAAGTTGATGTTTTCAATGTCATCTTTCTTGGTCCGGATACGAATGTGCATTGTCTTGTCTTTATAAAGATAAGCGTACTCCGACTCTGGTCTGTGGTAAATGGCTGTTAATTCCATTGTATTTGTCTCCTGATTGACTTGGTTGCATTTACGACGCAAACGTTTTCATAATTGTGATTCTAGTATACTACTTTCGAATTTTATTTTCAAGACTTGTCCGTAGTTTCGAGTGAATTGTTTTTGAGAATATAAAAAAGTAGTAAGACTTAATACCTACTACTTTCTGATTGATGATTTACAACTGTCTTTCCAGCCACTCTATCTTTTTAAAATCCTTATTGTTATTGTGGTTATTTCGATAGGAATCATGGGAAGAAGACTTATAAATACTTAAATACTGTTCTAAACTTGGAACGCGAAAAGTGATGTTTTCGAGATGAATCTGCTCTATATCTGATTCCGAAATCCCTGCAAAATCTGGTAAAGAATCAATACTTCCAAACTCAACACTCAGACCATCTTTTTGGAATTCATGCTCATGAATATCTATTAAGGCATAGCCTAAGTGTTTCATCACTTTCATTATCTTGTCCCAGTCATAAATTCTGAGATAATCAGGTGCTTCCCAGCCTCTAGGGTCACCAGGCACATGAATGTCAATGTCAGACGGCCGCCATTCTTCATTTGAACGGTATTCAAAACCCAAAGACCCCATGAGCGTCGGTGTGATTCCAACTTGGTTTAAATGAGAACAAATTGTTCGAAATTCATCAAATAGAGAATTCATTCCTCCTCCAATCGTTGATATAGAACTCGATTTCATTGTAAAAAATAAACTAATTTTTACCTTCTACTCTTTCGGTTTTGAAAATACTTCTACTCGCTGAGCTAGGACTTTGATTTCTACAGGTAGGTTATCCGATTTATCGCCGTCAACATCTGACTCCAATTCACTATCTGAAGAGATCTTAATATTACGCGCTCTGATATACTCAATATTATCATTGCCGACAACATCTCCTTTTAGTAAATCAGGAATGACGGATAATTTAGAGAATATAGAAGCATCTTTTAGAATCAAAATATTCGCATAGCCATCTTTGTCTTCTTCAAAGATTTTCTTATCAGCGAAGTAATTTGTCAAGAGAACCAAAACATGACTAGCTTCACCTACATAATTTCCATTTTCTGTCTCAACCTTAATGTTAAAGACCTGATCCGTCATGACAGACTTCATGGTATTTACAGCATAGGCAAAGATACCAAATTTTGTTTTGTCCTCGATTTCAACATTGTGAATCGCCTCAGGCAGAGAACCGATACTAAAAATATAACCAAAATAGTTGTCATTTGCTTTACCGATATCAATCTTGTTGGTTAAGTTAAAATCGAGTTCATCTATCGCGCCATCGATATCTTGATTGATTTCCAACAGTTTCGTAATGAGGTTACCCGTCCCACCAGGGATAATCCCTAACTTAGGAATGTAATCTCTCTCAGCAATACCTGAAATGACTTCATTGACAGTCCCGTCTCCACCGAAAACAACCACTGCATCGTACTCCTCACGAGACGCTTCTTCAGCAAAAATTGTTGCATCCAACGCTTTTTCGGTAATTTTGGTTTCAACATATTCAAAGTATTCTTTTGCTTTATTCTCCAGCTTGACCTTATAATCCAAAGCCTTCTCCCCACCAGAGGTAGGATTGATAATTAACATTGCTTTTTTCATTGATTTTCTCCTTAATATTCGTTTGAAACCTTTATATTTCATTATATGAAACTAAATGTACCCCTATTATACAATGAAAATACAGAAAAGAGAAATCTGACGTACCGGAGATTGAGAGAATCAGTTCTAAAAAAAGTTAGATATGCTGAAAATGATAAATACCTTCTAGTTTATTTTTTTACCAATCGATTAAAATCAACCAAATATAAAATCCCAGAAATAAGAGCAAAAATTGCTGAAAAAAATGAAAGGAAGGGGATAAAACCTGTGATAGATGCAACTAAGAGAAACAAAAAACTTTTCTTACGACCGTTTGATTCTTTTCTATAAATGAAAATTGCAAGTATGGAACAAACAAGAAATATAAAACTAATTAAATTTACTGAGAAAGCCCATGCTGGTTTATCAACAAAATGAAGAGCCCCATTGATAAATCTTATCTCCCATCTATAGAAAAATGCAAATGCAATAATGGGAGAGCACGTTAAAGCAAAAATTCCATTAAAAAAAAATAAACTGTTTGATTTCATATTAAATCCTTTTCTGTACTTATTCATCGCTAATTAATAGATTCACTATTTAAAAATTCTTTAGACTTCCGTACGATATAAAGCTGTTCATCTTCTTGAGCAAGTTTTCTAAACAACTCATTCGCCCTGGTCATATCACCTTTTATTTTAAAGTTCAAAGCTTGATAGTAACTGATTTCCAATTGTTGATATTTAAACTCGTTTTCCAATTCTTCAAAATAATCATTGGATTGATGAGCAATTGTTAAATCGTAAAGCGCGATACTCACGCTTTTTGTTTTCTCAGCTAGAGACGGATCTGATATGGACATTTTGTCTAGCATAAGATCAAGCTCGTCCCTGGTCAGGTCAGGTTGTGCAAGAACTGTTGAGCGAATGAGGTAACTCTCTAAAAAATCTCTGTATTTCGGCTTCAGTTTTTGATCAGTCATTGCTTCAGAAGCCTCCTTAATGGCAGCATCGAAATCACCAATCATATAGGAATACCCAACAGATGTTAGTGTCACATCCATTTTTATAATAGCTCTTTTTGCATCTTTCTTCAATTCAATGTATTGCTTCCAAGATGGTAAATCTAAGTCCATATACAGTAACTTAGTACCACTCCTTACATACCCTCTTCTGATTAGTGCAATGAAAAGAAATAAGAGTGCATTTATAAATAAAATACAAAGGGTTTGAATAGTCCTATCTTTCACCATCCAAGCTACAAAAAGAATGAGAAGAACAGCCAAAACAATCACGACTTTTCTATAAAATCCATATTTCTTGCGTATTTCTAAATAATTCATTTTTACTCCTTTTCTAACTCACAATGCTACATTGTAAAAGCTGTCTTGAACTTTAAATGAGTCACTCACCACCCAAACACTTTCTGAATTGATTTAATACCTGAATCAATG